>CATJWI010000001.1 GCA_949744075.1 uncultured Eubacteriales bacterium
AGCGGATGGTTGACACTGTGTTAGAAAAATTTTGTCAACTTGACATTTTGGTGTGCTGTGCCGGGGTGGCCTGGCAGGGCCTGACCCAGGATATGGGGGCGGAGGACTACCGCCGGGTCATAGGGGTGGACCTGGACGGCGTTTTCTATTGCTGCCAGGTGGTTTTGCCTCAAATGATCCGGCAAAAGTCGGGAAAGATCGTGACGGTCTCCTCCATGTGGGGCCAGGTGGGAGGCTCATGCGAGGCGGCCTACTCGGCGGCCAAGGCGGGGGTCATTGGCCTCACCAAGGCCCTGAGCAAGGAGGTGGCTCCCTCGGGTATCACGGTGAACTGCGTCGCCCCGGGGGTCATTGACACCGACATGGTCCGCCCCCTTGGGGCGCAAGCGTTGAAAGACCTGGCAGAGGACACTCCCCTGGGCCGTCTGGGCACTCCCGAGGACGTGGCCGGCTGTATCTCCTTCCTCTGCTCCCCCGCCGGGGACTTCCTCACTGGCCAGGTTTTGGCCCCCAACGGCGGGCTGGTGGTCTGAGCCAGCTTCCGTCATTTCCCCCAAAACACTTGTCCGTTGGCCAGCGACATTATGGTATTTAGACGGTTGACAATCTCTTTTTGAGGGCGTACAATGTCAACAACCTTAAAGGAGGTTGAAATGAAATGAAGAAACGTGTATTTGCTCTGACCATGGCCGCTGTGATGACCGTGGGCCTGCTCTCCGCCTGCGGCGGCGCCAGCTCCACTCCCTCTGCGGCCCCCTCCGCTCCCGCCGAGTCCGCCCCTGCCGGCGGCGACACCGCCGGGGCTGTCACCATTAAGGTAGGCGGCATCGGCCCCATCACCGGCGACCTGGCCCAGTACGGCACCGCCACCCAGTGGGGCGCCCAGGTGGCTGTGGAGGAGATCAACGCCCTGGGCGGCCCCGTGAAGCTGGAGCTGAACTTCCAGGACGACACCGGCGTGGCCGACACCGCCGTGGCCGCTTACAACACCCTGAAGGACTGGGGCAAGGACAGCCCCCTGGTGATCTACGGCTGCACCACCACCGGCCCCTGCGTGGCCGTCTCCTCTGAGACCTACGCCGACCGGTACTTCCAGCTGACCCCCTCCGCCTCCTCCACCGACGTGACTAGCGGCAAGGACAACGTGTTCCAGATGTGCTTCACCGACCCCGGCCAGGGCGTGGCCGCGGCCCACTACGTAAAGGACAACAGCCTGGGCAGCAAGTACGCTGTTATCTATAATAACGGCGACGCTTACTCCACCGGCATTGCCGAGGCCTTCATCGCCGAGGCCAAGAACCTGGACCTGGAGATCGTGGCCACCCAGACCTATCCCAGCGACGACACCACTGACTACACCGTGCAGCTCAACGCCTGCAAGGATGCCGGGGCCGATCTGGTCGTCCTGCCCGTCGACTTCACCCCCCGCCCTCTCATCCTGAGCCAGGCCAAGCAGATGGACTATGCCCCCACCTTCTTCGGTGCCGACGGCATGGACGGCATGCTGGACATGAAGGGCTTTGACAAGAGCCTGGCCGAGGGCCTGCTGCTGATGACTCCCTTCAACGCCTCTGCCACCGACGACCGGACCCAGACCTTCGTGGAGAGCTTCAAGAAGCTCTCCGGGGATGTGCTTCCCAACCAGTTCGCCGCCGACGGCTACGACTGCATGTACGCCATCTATGAGGCCTGCTGCCAGATCGAGGGCGTGGGCGAGATGGACCACGAGGCCCTGTGCGACGCTCTGACCGCCCTCTTCACCGGCGGCGAGTTTAAGGTGGACGGCCTCACCGGCTCCGCCATGACTTGGGAGACCTCTGGCGAGATCTCCAAGGCCCCCGTGGTGGTCATGGTCCAGGACGGTGCCTACGTCACCCAGTAAGGACCAACGGACAACAAAAAATAGGACCATTGGGTGGGAGGGCCGCCAGTCCTGGCGGCCCTCTTGTCCCATTTTTCAAGTCTGACCGGTCGGAAAGGCCCACTGCCCACGGGCGGCGGTCCGTTCCGGCCTGTCAGGCCCCGGAGGGAACCTGAGAGAGAAGAGGTGTGTGTATGTCCTTTTTGAACAATGTGATCACCGGCATCAGCCTGGGGAGCATCTACGCCATCATCGCCCTGGGCTACACCATGGTCTACGGCATCGCCAAGATGCTGAACTTCGCCCACGGCGACGTCATCATGGTGGGCGCCTACATCTGCTTCTTTGCCGTCTCCCGCTACAGCCTTCCGCCGCTTCTGGGCATCCTCCTGGCCATCCTGGTGTGCACGGTGCTGGGCATCGTGGTGGAGCGGCTGGCCTACAAGCCCCTGCGGGCGGCGCCCTCCCTGGCGGTGCTGATCACCGCCATTGGCGTGAGCTACTTCCTCCAAAACGCCGCGCTGCTCCTCTGGACCTCCAACCCCAAGATGTTCCCCAACTTCTTCCCCCTCCCCGGGGCGGAGGGACCCAAGAACAGCATCCAGCTCTTCGACGGACAGCTGACGGTGTCCTATGTGACGCTTGTCACCATTGCCACCTGCCTTGTCATCATGATCGTGCTCTCCGCTTTCATCAGCCG
>CATJWI010000002.1 GCA_949744075.1 uncultured Eubacteriales bacterium
AGTTCCACAGCAAGGAGCGGAAGGTGGGCTGCCTGAAAATGATCGGCGGCGCCGCCGCCCTGGCCTGCCGCTACCTTCAGATGCCCCAGGAGGAGGCCGGGATGCTCCCCTACCAGGAGAACCTGGCCGGCAAATAAAGAATTCCGCCGCCTGACGTTGGGCGGCATACCCCAGGAAGGAGAACGGGAATGAACAAGGTCCATACAGTAGAACAGGCCGTGGAGCACATCTCCTCCGGCCAGAGCATTCTCTGCGGAGACTTTTTGGGCGTAGGGAACCCGGAACTGCTCATCAGCGGCATTTTGGAGAAGGACATCCGGGACCTGACCCTCATCTCCTGCACCACCGCCATGCCCGACCGGGGTTGTGGCCGGCTGGTGTCGGCCAAGCGGATCAAGAAGGCCATCACTTCTCACATCGGCACCAACCCGGAGACCGGGCGGCAGTTCAACGCCGGGGAACTGGAGATCGAATTTGTGCCCCAGGGTACCTTGGCGGAGCGTATCCGCTGCGGCGGCTCGGGCATCGGCGGCTTCCTGACCCCCACCGGCATTGGCACTCCGGTGGAGGAGGGGAAGCAGAAGATGACTGTGGACGGCAAAGAATACCTGCTGGAGTTGCCCCTGCGGGGGGACGTAGCCATCATCAAGGCGTGGAAGGGCGACGAGAAGGGCAATCTGGTCTACCGCCGCACCGCCAAGAACTTCAACCCCGTGTGCGCCATGGCTGCGGACTATGTGATCGCCGAGGTAGAGTTCCTGGTGCCCGTGGGGGAGCTGGACCCCGATGAGATCGACACCCCGGGTGCCCTGGTGGACATGGTGGTGGTCAACGAAGAGGAAGGGAGGGCTTGGCAATGAGCGGAAGCCGGGAACGGATCGCAAAGCGGGTAGCCCGCTTTTTTAAGGATGGAGACCTGGTGAATCTGGGCATCGGCCTGCCCACCCTGGTGGCGGACTACTTGCCCCAGGGGCTGGAGATCGAATTCCAGTCGGAGAACGGCGTAGTGGGCATCGGCGGCACGCCGGAGCCGGGGAAAGAGGACAAGGATATCACCAACGCCGGCTCTCAGCCCGC
Source organism: uncultured Eubacteriales bacterium (assembly GCA_949744075.1). Lineage (GTDB taxonomy): Bacteria > Bacillota > Clostridia > Oscillospirales > Oscillospiraceae > Vermiculatibacterium. Next base: position 1,078 of record CATJWI010000002.1, read on the forward strand.
CACCATCGCCCTGGGGGGCAGCGTGGTGGACAGCGCTACCTCCTTTGCCATCATCCGTGGCGGCCACGTGGACGCCACGGTGCTGGGCGCCCTGGAGGTGGACCAGGAGGGCTCTTTGGCCAACTGGATCATCCCGGGCAAGCTGGTGCCCGGCATGGGTGGCGCCATGGACCTGGTGGCCGGGGCCGGCATGGTCATCGTGGCCATGGAGCACTGCACCAAGTCCGGCGAGGCCAAGATCCTGAAAAAGTGCACCCTCCCATTGACGGCCTACCGGAAGGTGCGCTATATCGTGACCGAGCTGGCTGTGCTGGAGGTGGCCCCGGAGGGCCTGGTCCTGCGGGAGACCGCCCCGGGGATAACTGCTGAGGAGGTCCAGAGCAAGACGGAGGCCGCCTTGGTCCTGCCGGAGGTCATCGGCTGCATGGAGTAAGTCGCCCGGGCCTCATATAGAGAAGAGAAGGGGGAAGGAGCTACGGATAATCTGAGCGTCCTGCTGTCGGTGCTGGGAAAGATGATGGCTCTCATCGCCTTGGGTTTTGTATCGGCCCGGATAGGTCTGATCAGCCCGGCGGGGCGGAAGTGCGTCACCGACCTGGTAATTGACCTGATCTACCCCTGCTATGTGCTCAACAGCTACATCAAAAATATCGGCCTGTTCACCGGAGGAGACATGCTGCGGATCCTGGGCCTGGCCACGGTCTATGCTGCGGCTATCCTGGGGGTGAGCCGCTTGGTGTTTCCCAAGGTGGAGCCGGGTCGGCAGGCGGTGCTCCGCTATGGTACGGCCATCGCAAACTCCGCCTTTCTGGGTCTGCCGCTGGTGGAGAACCTCTTCGGCAGCCAGGGGCTGCTGTACGCCTCCATCTACACCATCCCCCTGCGCATCAATACTTTTGGGATAGCAGTAAACTATTTCATCCCCAAGGGGGAGGGGAGCGTCTGGAGTCGTCTGAAGTCCACCCTGACCCAGCCCTCCATCGTGGCCACCCTTCTGGGCGTGGTCATCATCCTTGCCGGCTGGCGCCCCCCGGAGCTGTGCGTGTCGGTGCTCTCCACCGTGGGGGCCTGCTCCACGCCCCTGTCCATGATGGTCATCGGGGCGGTGATCTACGACAACCTGAAGGAGATGCGGCTCAGGAAGCTGACGGTGGAGTACACCGTGATGCGCCTGGTGCTGATCCCGGCAGTGGTATTTGTGGTCTTCCGTCTGTTGAAGGTAGAGCGGCTGCTGCTGGGCACGGCGGTCCTCATGGCCGCCATGCCCGCCGGCACCACCGGAGCCCTCTTCGCGGACAAGTACGGCAAGGACGTGAGCTATGCCGGGGAGCTCGTACTCATCTCCACCCTCAGCGCCATTGCGACCCTGCCCATCTGGTGCTATCTGTGTATGTTTGCTTGAAAGGGCATAAAAACGGCTGGTGAGTTTCCTCACCAGCCGTTTTTCTTGTAAAGGGAAGGGGGAGTGAATTACTTCAGCTCCACCTTGGCGCCGGCCTCCTCGAGCTGCTTCTTGAGCTCCTCGGCCTCGTCCTTGCTGACACCCTCCTTGATGG
>CATJWI010000003.1 GCA_949744075.1 uncultured Eubacteriales bacterium
CGGCGCCGCCGTGCAGCTGAAAAGCCCCTCCACGGTGCATTTCCATATGAAGAAGCTGGAGGCCGAGGGCTATATTCAAAAGGCCGACGGCAAGACCCGGGCCATCACCCTGCCCCGCCAGGCGGTGGCCGAGGAGCTTGACAGCCACGAAAACCAGGTCCCGGTGGTAGGCAACGTGGCCGCCGGCTCCCCCATCCTGGCCGAGGAGCAAGTGGAGGAATACCTGACTTTCGACACCGGCGGCCTCTCCGGGGAGCACTTCGCCCTGAAGGTCCGGGGCGAGTCCATGCTCTACGCGGGCATCCTCCCCGACGACCTGGTGGTGATCCACCGCCAGGAACGCTTCCGCAACGGCGATATCGTGGTGGCCCTCTTCGAGGACGAGGCCACGGTAAAGACCTACCACATGGACCAGGGCCACCTCTGGCTCCTCCCGGAAAACCCGGCCTACGAGCCCATCGACGGCGAAGGCTGCGCCCTCCTGGGCAAGGTAGTGGCGGTCATCCGCCGCTACAACTGACCCCCCAGAAACATCAAGGGGCGCGGCATCCCTGACGCGCCGCCGGGAGCTCCCGCAGAAACAACGGACCCACGCCGTCCTCAACTCATCCTTCCCACAACTATTCCCCTCCAAAGGAGGCGCCCCCATGAATCCCAACCTCAAAATAGAGACCCTCACCGACGCCGGCATGCGCCAGATCAAAAAGATGGACTTTGAGGACGTAGCCGCCCTCAAGCTCTGCCTGCTCTCCACCGGCGCCCTCTTCGGCCTGTCCCTGAAAAACCCCTTCGCCCGCCGCCTGGCCGGCCTGGGCTGTTCGGTCCTGGCCGCCGGCCTGGCCATCCCCTTGGTAAGCCAGTTCCTGGACGAGCTCTCCCCAGAGGCCGGTCAGCCGGAGCTCACCCCCCTCTCCCAGGTCCCTCCGGACCAAGACCTCCCCCAGGAGCCCCAGGCCTGATCCACGGCGAAACCCACAATCAAAAAAGCAAGACAGGCCAACGCCTGTCTTGCTTTTTTATCCTCTCAGTCCTCCGAGGGATTAAAATAATAAGGCCGCATCAAACTCCCCGACTGCTCGGTGGAGTCCTTCTGGCTCCCCAGTCGCAGGGTGACCTCCATCGGCCCTCCCCGCCGGCCCCGGTTCCGCTTTTTTCTGCCATCCCCCTGGGCGGCGGGCGTAGGGGCCGAAGCCCCCTTCTCCTGCCGGGCGGTGGCCCTGTCCTGACCGGGTCCCTTGTCCCTCTTCTGCCCGCCCCCCTGGGCGGCCTTTTCCTTCGTGGTCCCGGACTTCTGCTGCTTCTTCCCCGGCCTCTCCTGCCGGCCGGACCCATTTTGCATAGGCTCCCGCCGCTCCTGCCGGGTCTGGACCGCCGCCCCCTTGGGGGCCAGCAGCCGGGCGGTGGCGTCCATCACCGCCTCCCCCCGCAGGGGGTCCCGGTAATATTCCGCCTGCCGGGCCTGAACGGCCCGCTCCTCTGCCAGCCAGGCCTCAAACTCCGCGCTCCGGTCCCCGGCCTTGGGGGCCATGGCAGTCATGGCCTCGTCCAGAGTCTTGCTGGGCTTATACCCCGCCGAGGCCCGCTTGCCCGCCGCGGCGGTCTGGGCCTTCTCCCCTCTGGGGGCCTTCTTTTCCGGAACGGCCGGCTTTTTCCTGCCGTCCTTCTCCTTCCGGGGGGCCGCCTGGGCCGGAGCCTTCCCCTCCCTGGCCGCCTCCTGCCGCTGCTTTTTCCTCTCCCGGGCGGCCTGTCGGGCCTCAGCGTCGTCGGCGTTGACGATCTTGCCGTGCTTATCCCGCTTGGGAGCCTCAAAATTCTCCATGGGGAAGGGGTGCCCCTCCACCACCGGAATGGGCTTTTTCAGCAGCTTCTCAATGGGCGCCAGCAGCTCCCTCTCCCCAAACTCGCAGAAGGACACCGCCGTCCCCCCCCGGCCCGCCCGGCCTGTCCGCCCGATGCGGTGGACGTAGGTCTCGGGCACGTCGGGCAGGTTGTAGTTAAATACGTGGCTCAGCTCCTCGATGTCCAGCCCCCGGGCGGCGATATCGGTGGCCACCAACGCCTTGATCCGCCCCGCCTTAAAATCGCTGAGCGCCTGCTGCCGCGCGGTCTGGCTCTTGTTGCCGTGGATGGCCGCCGAGGGGATCCCCGCCTTAGCCAGGTCCCCTGCCACCTTGTTGGCCCCGTGCTTGGTCCGGGTAAAGACCAGGGCGTTTTTCACCTCCGGGCGCCTGACCAACATAGCCAGCAGCTTGGACTTGTTGGCCCGGTCCACATAGAAAAGCCGCTGGTCGATGACCTCCACCGGGGAGGACACTGGGTCCACCGCCACCTTCACCGGGTCCAACAGCAAAGAGTCCACCAGCCCCTGGACCTCCGGCGGCATGGTGGCCGAGAAGAAGAGGGTCTGCTTCTTCTGGGGCAGCCATTTTAAGATCTTCCTCACATCGTGGATAAAGCCCATGTCCAGCATCCGGTCGGCCTCATCCAGCACGAATATCTCCAGCTTTTCCACATGGATGAACCCCTGGTCGTGGAGGTCCTCCAGCCGCCCTGGGGTGGCCACCAGGATGTCCACCCCGGCCTTCAGCCGGTCCACCTGGGGCTGCTGCCCCACCCCGCCGAAGATGACGGTGGAGCGCAAGGTCAGATTTTTCCCATAGGCCTCAAAGCTCTCCTGGATCTGCAGGGCCAGCTCCCGGGTGGGGGTGAGGATCA
>CATJWI010000004.1 GCA_949744075.1 uncultured Eubacteriales bacterium
CACTACCGGGCCCACTTTGTGAAGCGGCTGGCGGCCTTGGCGCCCCCCATTCAGTCCGATTTTTCCGGGGGGCGGGAGCAGCTGGGGCTGCGGTACGAAACGGTGTCCACCGTCACCGACCCGGAGGCGGGGCCAAAGGCGGTGCTGGAACAGCTGCTGGACCACCAGCAGAGCCACCGCCGGGCGGAGCTGGAGTCCCGGCAGTGCCTGTCGGGGCCCCACAAGGACGACCTGACGGTGGAGGTGGATGGGAGGAGCGCCCGGCAGTTCGCCTCCCAGGGCCAGACCCGGACGGCGGCTCTGTCCTTAAAGCTGGCCTGCCGGGAGCTCTTTCGGGAGGACCGGGGGGAGTGGCCGGTGCTGCTGCTGGACGACGTGCTCTCCGAGCTGGACGCCCGGCGGCAGAGCTTCGTGCTGGAGCGCATCGACGGCGGGCAGGTGCTCATCACCTGCTGTGAGGAGGACAAGAGCGTGCCGGTGAGCGGGAAGCGGTTCCGGGTGAAGGACGGCGCGGTGAGCCTGTGACCGCCGGGCTGTTGAGGCGGGAAGAATTATAAGTCGCAAGGAAGTTAGAGGAGATGTGATGATCTTTTCCACATTTTTTGTGATGCCCATGGCGGCGGGAGCGGCGGTGGAGTACGGCTGCTGCCGTGTGCCCAAGCGGAAGTTTTGGCGGTATCTGCCCCCGGTGGTCACCGGGGCGGCCACCGCCGCCATCGGGCTGTTCCGCTACCACAATTGGAGCGCCGGGGCGGAAAAAGCCCCAATCGAGACATTGCTCTTTATTCCGGGGCTCCCCGCCTTGGGGGTATTTTTGGGGCTGCTGGTGGGATACCGAATATGGAAGTGGGTGTGGACGCCCAAGGTGGTCCGGGAAGGAAAAGGGAAAAAGGAAACAGGAAGTGGGACGGAGCGGCAAGATGAATGATAGGGAACTGTTCCGGCGGGGGCTGGGGCTGCTGCCGGGAGAGGTAGGACCGCTGCTCTTGGTCCAAGGGGGAAAGAGGCTTTTTGTGCTCGCCGTGGGAGCGATGGGCCTTCAGGCTTTGATGTTGGAGGGGCTGGGAGATCTGTCCTGGGCCTCGGCGACGGAGGGCGTTTTGCTGGCGCTGCTGGGGCTGGCGGGGACGGTGTTCTTTTCCCTGTTGGAGTTGGGGGCCTTTCGGTTCTGTTTGGACCGGGGGGAGGGAGCACCGGGGCGGCTGCCCTGGACCATCCTTCCGCAATGGAGAGTATATAAGAGCTGGTGCTTTTGGGCGGGGGTGGTCCCCTTCCTGTGGCAGACCGCCAGGCCGGTGGTCCGGGCGGTTTTGAGCTGGAGGATGGACGACATGGCCTTTGCCCTGTGGAGCGAGAGGCTCAGCCTGTTCAACCTGTGTATGGTCCCCCTGTCCTATCTCCTGTTTATGCTGCTGGCCCTGGCGGTGCGGACCGTTTATCTCCGGGACCCTGAACGGGGTTTCTGGAGAGCGGTGGGATCCGGGGTGGCCTTGGGGCTGAAGAGATGGACTTGGATGATCGGGTTTCAGGTGAAGGTTATCCTTCCGGTTTGGGTCTTACAGCTGGTACTGGTGGCTGTGTTTGGAAAGCTGGCTGGGGTCGGGACCGTGGGCATGATGGTGAAGGTGGTCTGCTCCATAGCTGCGGGCGTTTGGACTACGGGGCTGTATGGAACGCTGGCAGGGGAGAAATTAAAAGTGAAAAGTTAAAAAGCAAAAAGCTATCAATGTACGGCGTGGTGGCGTTGTTTCGGTAGGAGGCTTCCGGCGGGCGATTCGTGAATCGCCCCTACGGGAGAACAGGGGGGATGGGAGATTGTATTTGCATTTGGGACAGGCGGTGGTGGTGCCGGAAAGGGAAATCATCGGCGTCTTTGATCTGGATAATGCCTCCTGGTCGCCGCGGACACGGCGGTTTTTGGAGTTGGCCGAGAAGGAGGGCCGGGTGGTGAATGCGGCCAGCGACCTGCCTAAGTCCTTTGTTTTAAGACAGAGACGGGATGGGAGCAGTGTGGTGTATTTGTCACAACTCTCCTCCGGGACTTTGAAGGGAAGAACCGAGGGAGGGTGGATGGAGTAAGGGCGGGCACAGCTCGCCCCTACAAGAGAGAAAGAGCAGGAAAGGGATCGAAAATGGTGCGAGGCGGGGGAAAACTGCTTATGTTAGGCGGTTTTCCCGCGCTCCGCGCGGAACATAGGAGGTTTTTATGAGCGACGAAGTCATGAAAGAACAGGAGTGGCAGGACAGTGTGACCCAGACCGGTCATGAGTATGGCGGGTCTGAGATCCAGGTGCTGGAGGGGCTGGAGGCCGTGCGGAAACGGCCCGGTATGTACATCGGCTCCACCTCGTCCTCGGGTCTTCACCATCTGGTCTATGAGATCGTGGACAACGCCATCGACGAGGCTCTGGCGGGGTACTGTACCCACATCACGGTGGATATTCTGCCCGGTAATGTGATCAAGGTCACCGACGACGGCCGGGGCGTGCCCGTGGACATCCAGCCACAGACCGGGCGGCCCGCCCTGGAGGTGGTGTATACCGTTCTCCACGCCGGCGGCAAGTTCGGCGGCGGCGGCTACAAGGTATCCGGTGGCCTTCACGGCGTGGGCGGCAGCGTGGTCAACGCTTTGTCCGAGTGGATGGAGGTCCGGGTCCATAAGAACGGCAATATCTACGAGGTGAAGTTCGCCCGGGGCAATATGACCCAGGAGATGACCATTATCGGCAAAACCGATAAGACGGGCACCGAGGTGGTATTCAAGCCTGACCCGGAGATGTTCACCGACACCACTGAGTAC
>CATJWI010000005.1 GCA_949744075.1 uncultured Eubacteriales bacterium
CAGAAGGATCTGGGCAAACTCGGCCCGGGTGAGGGTCTTGTCGTGCATGCTGTCGCCGTTCTCGTTGCCGATCATCAGGCCTTCGTCGCTAAAGCCCTTTTTCTCGGCGTAGACATGGAGCAGGGAGCTGACGTTGCCCCGGACGGGGTTGATGTCCTCCCCGGTGACCTCCATGCCGGTGAGGTCCTTCCACCAGGCCAGGGCGTCGGAGTACCAGGTCTCGGGGGCCTCAGAGGCGTTGGGGGCGCCGGCGCGGTTGTAGAGGGTCTGAATGACGCTGTTGTAGGTCACCAGGGCCTCGGGTTCAAAGCCGTTCTCGGTGCCTACCATGTAGCCCTTGTCCTGGACATAGTCCACTGCCTCGGCATACCAGGGGCCCTGAACACGGGCGCCGTCGGCGGGGGTCCAGCCGGCGGGGAGGTCGGCGGCAAAGGCGGGGGCAGCAAGGGACAGGGTCAGGACAGCGGAAAGCGCGATGGAAAGCAATTTTTTACAATTCATGGGCTTCACATTCCTTTCGATTTTCCCCCCATAGGGGAACTTAATATCATCATATCATTCTTACCTCCAAAATACAACGGAAAAGAAGGAAAAAACGCAAAAAAACGGAGCGCCAAAAACTGGCGCTCCGTTTTTAGGGCAGAAAACTGGGTTCAGCCCTTCAGGCTGGCCTTCAGGGCGGAGACCGCCTCGGCGGTCATGCCGTGTCCGGTGAGATAGCTCTCGGCGGCCTTGACCAGGTCCACCCCGGCCAGGTCGGCGCCCTTCTCCAGACCGGCGATGGCCCGGAGCATCTCGTGGACGTTCTTCTCCACAATCATCTGGCACTTGTCGGCGTCAGCCTCGGTGTCCAGATGATAGTAGTTGACATAACTCTGGAGGTAATCGGCCTCGATCTCCTCCAGCTTGGCCCCCATGAGGGCCTCTAGCAGGGCGGCGGTGAAGCCGGCCCGGTCCTTGCCCTCGGTGCAGTGGACCAGGTAGGGGCCCTCGTTCTCGGACAGGAAGGTGAGGCCCTTCACGATGCCCTCGGCAAACTCGTCGGAAGCGAAGTTCACGGGCATGCCCAGCACGATGACCTTGCCCTCGTCGTAGAGGCCCTTGTAGTAGGGGGAGTCAAAGTCCTCGGCGGCAGTATACTCGGCCATCTCCTCCGCGGTGTCGGCCAGGTTCATGACAGCCTGGATCCCCGCCTTCTCCGCCAGGTCGTCGGTGATGGCGGCACGGCCGTTTTCATTGTTGATGGGGCTGGCGGAGCGGTAGAGCTTGCCCTTGCCGATGTCGCCCAGGGTGATCTCCCGGAAGTTAGCAAAGACCTCGTCGGAGTCGTAGTCGGAGCGCTCGTTGGTGTACACCAGGGAGTAGACGGCCTGGGTGGTGGCGGCGCCGCCCTTCTCCTTCAGGGTGATGGTGACCTCGTCGCCCACGCCGATGCCGGCCACGTCGGCAAACTTGCCGTAGTTGATGCACACGGCGATGGTGTCATGGCTGGGATAGCCCCGGACCATGTACTCGCCGGAGTCTACATAGTAGCCGTCGAAATAGGGCATGTCGCCGGTGTAGGTACCGGCGGTGACGGTGACCACGTCGCCCAGCTCAAAGCCCAGGGCGGCCATATTGGCCTTGCGGACGTCCAGCATGGCGTGGCCGTACTTCTCCACGGCGGTGACCTTGCCGGTGACGGAGAGCTCCTCCCCAAAGACGCTCTTCAGGAAGCCGATACCGGCGTAAACGGTCTCATAGAGGGCGTTAAAGTCGCCGGAGAACACGTTATAGGTGTGGTCGCAGTTCTCGATGAGGTAGAGCTTGGTAGCTTCGTTCTTGGAGGCGGCCACGATCTTCCGGGCGTTCTCGGGGTCTACAGTGGTGTCGGCCAGACCGTTGATGGCCAGGATGGGGGCCTTGATCTTGGCGGTCTCGGCCTCCACGTCGGTCTCGTCCACTTCCTTGAACCAGCGCTTGCCCACCTGGAGAGAATCCCGCCAGTCAAAGGTCATCTCGTAGGAGCCGTCTTTCTTGGCAACATCAAACGCCTCTTCAAAGGTCTTGTCGCCGAAGAGGCCGGTGCTCTCGTTGAGGGTCAGGGCCCCGGCCCAGGTAATGACGGCGTGGAAGGTCTCGGGATAGGCGGCCGCGGCCAGCAGGGCGTTGGTGCCGCCCTGGCTCCAGCCCATGACGGCGATCTTGTCGGCGTCCACGTAGTCCAGGGTAGCCAGGTAATCGGCGGCGGCCTTGGCGTCCAGGTTGGCGGAGGAGTAGCAGTAGTCGGAGTAGTCGGCGGTGGAATCGCCGCTGCCCATAAAGTCGATGCGCAGGGTGACGATGCCGTTGTCGGCCATGACGGGGGCGGCCATCTGGTAGCCATTGCCCGCTTCCTCCCGGTTGGAGCCGGTGCCGTGGAGCATCACAACGGCGGGCAGCTTCTTGCCCTCAACCTCAGCGGGGGCGCAGAGGGTGCCGGGGATGGTATGGGCGGGGATGCTGTCGGCTTCGGCAGCTTCGATGGCCACCACGGTCTCCTTAAAGTAGGGGGTCAGCTGATCCAGGCGCATAAGGACGGTGGCGAACTCAGCCCGGGTCAGGACCTTATCGGCCATCATGTCGCCGTTCTCATTGCCCTGCATCAGGCCGTCAGAGGCCAGACCGTTCTTGGCGCAGAAAGCGGTGAGGATGTCCAGGGTGAGGGCCCGGCTCACGGGGCCGTCGGCAAAGGGGGTCTCCCCCTCAGGCTGGAAAATCCCCTCCTCCTCGGCCCAGGTCAGGGCCCGGATGTACCAGGGGTCGTTGGACTTGGTCACGTCGGGCTTGCCCACCTTGTTATAAAGGGCCTGGAGCACGGTGGCGGTGGTGATCTCGGCCTCGGGCTCGAAGCCGTTCTCGGTGCC
>CATJWI010000006.1 GCA_949744075.1 uncultured Eubacteriales bacterium
GCTCTTCTGGGGGCCCGGGCTTCCTACATCGCCGGATGCTCAGGCACCGCCTGCACCCTGGCCGACGAGCTCTACGGCTCCCCTGCCGGGGGGACCATGGCCCACTCCTGGGTCCAGATGTTCCCCGACGAGTTCACCGCCTTCAAGACCTACTGTGAACTCTACCCCCACAGCGCCACCCTGCTGGTGGACACCTACAACGTGCTGAAATCCGGGGTACCCAACGCCATCAAGGCTTTTCAGGAGGTGCTACTGCCCCAGGGCATCAAAGACTGCGCCATCCGGCTGGACTCCGGGGACCTGGCCTATCTCAGCCGAAAGGCCCGGAAGATGCTGGACGAGGCGGGGCTCACCCAGTGTAAGATCGTGGCCTCCAACTCCCTGGACGAGTATATCATCCGGGACCTGCTGCTCCAGGGGGCCAAGCTGGACTCCTTCGGGGTGGGGGAGCGGCTCATCACCTCCCGGTCCGAGCCCGTTTTCGGCGGGGTCTACAAGCTGGTTGCCGTAGAGGACGCCCTGGGGACGGTGATCCCCAAGATCAAAATCAGCGAGAACCCGACCAAGATCACCACCCCCCACTTTAAAAAGGTCTACCGCCTCTACGACCGGGACGACGGCAAGGCCTTTGCCGACCTGGTGGCCGTCCACGACGAGATGCTGGACGACACCAAGCCCCTGGAGCTCTTCGACCCGGATGCCTTCTGGAAGCGGAAGGTCTTTGAGAACTTCAAGGCAGAGGAGCTTTTGAAGCCCATTTTCGCGGGGGGAAAGTTGGTCTATCAGAAGCCCTCTATTGAGGAGATACGCTCCTACTGCGCCAAGCAGATCGACCTGCAATGGGACGAGGTCAAGCGGTTCGAGAACCCCCACAACTACTACGTGGACCTGTCCCCCAGGCTCTGGAACATTAAGCAGGCGCTGCTGCGGGAGCAGGGGCATTGAGTAAAAGACCGCCGCCCCTGGGGGCGGCGGTCTTTCTCAGCACAGGACCAAGGAGGCTGGACGCAAGGCGCTCCGGTGCTCTTTTCGTTTTTAGATATTATAAGGAGGCGGTTTGAAGATGGGCGTATTTTTGCATGTGGTCCTCTTCCCCGGCGGGGACGAGCTGAAATGCCGGGTGGCGGTACAGCGGGCGGCAGAGGACAAGGCGTTGGAGGTTCGTTTGGACGACTGCCGCTGGCATCTCTTTGAAAAGGGCCCCGCCGTCCTTCTGAATGACAGCTGCTGCGGCTATGAGGCCCTGGCGGAGAAGCTGTCCGGGGTCCTTTCCTGCCCGGTGATGGTGCTCTACATCTACGATGACGACTACTGGGGCTATTTTCTCTACCAGGACGGGGCGGAGCTGGACCGGTTTGCCGCCCTGCCCGATTATTTTGAGGCGGGCTCCCCGCCGGACCGGCCGGGGAACGGGCCTCTGGTGGCCCGGCTCTTTGGGGCTGAGTCCGCCGCCCTGGAGCCCTATCTTCTCCCCTGGCAGGAGGAGCGGATGGGCTCCTGTGCCCGGGAGGGGGACCAGGCTGTCATCGGGGACAGCTGGCAGCTGGCGGATTTCATGGGCGCTCTGGGCTTCGACTACGACCGGCTCTGTCCCCCCGCCCCCGAGCCGAAGGGCCCCCCGGATCCTCGGCAGGCAACCCCCGTGACCCCGGCAGAGCTGCGCCAGGAGGTGACCAAGGGCCACGGCAGGCCCGTGGACACCCCTATTTTGCCCGATGCCCTCAATGACCGCCCCTACGCCCTGAAGCGGGCGGAGGAGGTCCGGGACATTGCGGCCCAGGCAGTGGAGCTGGTGGAGCAGATGCATTATCAGAGTGCCCTGCCCCTGCTCACCGAGGCCCTCAAGGCCCACCCGGACCGGGCGGGCCTCTACCTCCTTCGGGCCTTTTGCTGGAGCCAGCTGGAGGGCCTGATGACAGGACTCAGCCGCAAGCCGGACATGGACCGGGACCTGGGAAAGGCGCTGGAGCTGGAGCCGGATAACGTGATGGCCCTCCGGGCCCGGTGCCCCACGGCGGGGACCACCACCCGGTATCAGCGGCACATTGTGGAGCTCACAAGGCTAATAGAGCTGGATGAGGAAAATCAGGACTACCACCTGGTCTCCCGGGCCTACCGGTATCACTGGGTGGGGGATGACGAGGCCGCCAAGGCGGATCTGCAAAGGGTCTTGGAGCGGGGGAAGATCTGGACAGTGGATCTGACCTATTTGTGCCAGGAGCTGGGGATGATTCATTGAAAAGGAGCGGAACAAGCGGGGCTTCATAAAAGCGGATATCATCCGCCTGGCGGGACCAGTTTGCATGGTATATTGTTGCTTTTCGGCGAATAAGGAATTTGAGCGATCCCTCGTAGGGCGCAACGCCTCGGCGCGTCGTTGGTAGGGGGTACCGTATATCATAAATCTTTCCCGGCTACCCGCCGGGGGCCGCAGCCCAGCCGTTGGCGGCTTTGCCGCTTACGGATGGGGCGCACTCCTTGCGGGTAAAACCGCTTGAAAGCGGTTCTGGACTGCGTCGTCGCAAAGTCCGCATAGCTCCCTTGCTCCTCCTTTCCCCACAAAGTCATTTGACTTTGCGGGGCCCCAAAAGGGCAGTAGACCATGCTCCCTTTTGCGCCGCTGCCGCTGATGACAGCGTAACCTTTGGGTCATTCGCTGAACTTCACACCGCCTGGGTGGGTGGGATACCGCCCCAAGGCAACAAAAACGGCTCCGGTTTCCCGGAGCCGTTTTCTTTGTGGAATCAAATCTCTTATTTCGCCACAGTGTCCTTCAGAGCCTTGCCGGGCTTGAACGCGGGGACCTTGGAGGCGGCGATCTTGATGGTCTCCTTGGTCTTGGGGTTGCGGCCCACACGGGCGGCGCGGCTGCGGACCTCGAAGGAGCCGAAGCCGACCAGC
>CATJWI010000007.1 GCA_949744075.1 uncultured Eubacteriales bacterium
CATGCAGCAATTGATCGCCATCATACTGGCCATTGCGTGTATCCCTATCCTGCTGAAGCGGAAGCTGACCCTGGGGCCCACCCTGCTGATCCTGGGCGCCGGGGCTGGCCTATTGGGGGGACTGCCGCTGGCCGCGGTGGGAAAAGCCTTCGGAGATGTGTTCCTGGTGCCCTCAAACCTGTCCTCCGTCCTTGTGGTCATTGAGATCGGAATGCTCAGCACCCTGATGACCCACTACGGTATCCTGAAGCGGATGGAGCAGGCCCTGCGGAAGCTGATCCCCAACGCCAAGCTCATCGTGATGCTGTTGCCGGCCATGATCGGCGCCCTCCAGGCCCCCGGCGGGGCGGCCCTGTCGGCCCCCTTTGTGAACCGGCTGGGCACCGAGATGGGGATGACCCGGGCCCAGCGGGCCAATACCAACGTGGTGGCCCGGCACTTCCTGATGCTCTTTGCCCCCTTTGCCACCAATATGGTCATTGTCCAGGCCGCGGTGCCCGGGGTGAACGTGCTGAAGCTGGGCCTTCTCAACCTGGGATTTGCTCTGTTGGACCAGGGGGCGGGCTATCTCTTCCTGGTGCGGAAGACAAAGCAGGTCCCGGCGGAGCCGGTGAGCGGGGGAGAGCGGGTCAGGGCCCTGGGGGAGTTCCTCCTCACCTTTTCCCCCATCCTCATCGTCATCCTGCTCAACACCATCCTGAAGATCCCCTTCCCCCTGGCTCTCATCGGCCCCTTTTTCCTGGTGTTCCTGCTGGGGGACAAGAAGGAGTTTCTCCAGTGGCTGGGAAAGAGCTTCAACCCCAGCCTGGCCACGATGATCGTGGGAGTCTATTTTTTCCAAAACATCGTGGGAAGCATGGAGGAGCTGCTGGCCCTCTTCGGGGGGCTCATCGGCGGGGAGTCCAAGGTGCTGTTTTTGGTAATGGTGGCGGTGGTAGGGGCCTTGTTCGGCCTGGCCACGGGGCTGATGTACCTGCCCCTGGGGGTAATGCTCCCCATTGTGGCGGCTGCTCCCCATGTCAACGAGATGGCCTTGCTGGTGGACCTGTTCTATGTGTTCATCTGGTGCTTTATCGGCTATTTCTTTTCCCCCATCCACCTGTGCCAGCTCCTCAGCGACCAGGAGACGGGCTCCACAGTGGGGGAGCGGTACAAGACCTACCTTCCCTTGATGGTCACCATGCCCATCCTGACCGTAGGGCTCTACTTCCTCTATTCTCTGCTGCTCTGAAACAAAAGCCCCGCCCCGGAAGCATCTCTTCGGGGGCGGGGCTTTCTTTTTTGCCTATTCGCCGTCGGGGCCGTTGGAGTTGGAGATCAGCATATCCCGGAAGGCCAGGGCCAGCGGGGGGAGGGGATCGTCACTGCGCCAGACCAGATTCATGGTGCGGACAAAGGGGGCGCCCTTGGTGTCCACATCCACGCAGACCAGGCTGGGATTGTTGATACAGTCGGCATAGGGCATAATAGCGATGCCCTCTCCCGCGGCGACGGTGCCCATAACGCCATGGTCGCTGTAGGCCTCGATGGCGATATTGGGCTCGAAGCCATAGGGGGCGCACAGGTCGGACAAGATCTTGTTGGTGCCCAGGGAGGTCCAGATGTAGACGATAAAGGGCTCACCCTTCAGCTCCTCGACCTGGATCTTATCCGTCCGCCGGGCGAAGGGGTGGGACTTGCTGACAATGAGGGTGAGGGGCTCATCATAGAGGTGGTAGTTGACCAGGGGGGAAAATTTCCCCGCCGGCTCAAAGTTGCTGCACAGCCCCAACTCGCTGCGCTTTTCCAGTACGTCGTTGAGGATGGCGGTGGTAAAGCGGTGGCGGATGGAGAACCGGCTGGTGGGGTAGAGGTGGCGAAAGCGTAAGATCATGTCGGGCAGATATTTGGAGTAGAGGGAGAAGAGGGCGGAGACAAAGACGGTGTTTTTCTCCACGTCCACCATGTGCCGTACCGCCCCCACCCCCTCGTCGATCTCGTGAAGGGCCCGGTTCACATACTCGTAAAAGCAAGTGCCGTAGCGGGTGAGGGTCACATTCCGCCCGTCCCGCTGGAACAGATTGCAGCCCAGCTCGATCTCCAGGTTTCGAATGGCCTTGGAAAGGGCCGGCTGGGTGATAAAGAGCTGGTTGGCAGCCTTTGTGTAGTGCTGTAATTCCGCAACAGTTTTAAAGTAGAGCAGCGATTGGTAATTCATACAAAATCTCCTCTTGTTGTTTTTGCACAAAAAATGCCGCACCTTTTTTGAAACTATTCGTTTGAGTTATAAATCAGGGCGCAAAAGGCGTTGGACGGGACGGATTTGGGGGGTTATACTGTACTACAGGATCGTTAAATTCCAAAAACGCCCATCTTTTTGAGATTTTCTACAAATTCCTTCCCCAGTATACACTGGAAAGTCTCAAAAAGCAAGTGGAGCAAAGTTTGGAGTTTACGAAAGGGAAATAGGAGAACGTTACAAGTGAAAGGAGTAAGGAAAGTGAACAAGAATTTCAAGCGGATTGCGACCGGGGTCCTCTCTCTGAGCATGGTGCTGGCTTTGGCATCCTGCGGCGGCGGCTCTGCCGAGACGCCTGCCCCCCAGGACAGCACGGCTCCCGTCGAGCAGAGCGCTGCCAGCGGCGAGTACGATCCCACTGTGGGCGAGTCCTACAACATCCGGATCGCCTCCTCCTCTCCCACCGTGGAGTTTGAGGGTGACGGCACCACCTCTCTGGGCATCGGTGTGCAGTACTTCATCAAGGAGATCGAGAAGCGCACCAATGGCCGGATCACCGCTCAGGTTTTCCCTGACGGCCAGATCGCTTCCTCTACGCAGGAGTACATTGGCGGCCTGCAGAACGGTGCGTTCGACATCGGCATCCTGAACTGCGGCTCCTGGGCGGACTACACCTCCGCCTTCGCGGGCCTGAATATGCCCTACCTGTACTTCGATTACGAGACCGCTTATGCCGTGCTGGACTCCGAGATCGGCAAGGCTTGGCAGCAGAAGGCCATCGAGGATACCACCACCATTCCTCTGGCCTGGTTCGACATCGGCTTCCGTCAG
>CATJWI010000008.1 GCA_949744075.1 uncultured Eubacteriales bacterium
AGGGAGACCAACTCCACGCTGAGGGTCATCTTGCCGCTTTCGATCTTGGACATATCCAGCACGTCGTTGATGAGGCCCAGCAGGTGCTTGGAGGAGAGGGTGATCTTTTTGAGACAGTTCTGGACCTGTTCTTTGTCGTCTATGTTGGCCGTGGCGATGGCGGTCATGCCCACAATGGCGTTCATAGGGGTGCGGATATCGTGGGACATATTGGAGAGGAACTCGCTTTTGGCCTTGGTGGCCGCCTCGGCGTCCTCCCGGGCCTTGTCCAGCGCCTCCATTTGCTGTCGGGTGAGTTTGAAATATTGGGCAAAGACGAACAGAAGGGCCAGCACCAGCACCGCGCCGCCCAGCAGCGCCACCCGGCCCCACTGCTGGTTCAGGCTGCTGACAATGGAGTTCATGGTGGAGTAGGGCATGGTGGTGAGAAGGTACCATTCGGAATAGGGCAGGTCGGTGAGATAGAGATGCCGCCGGTCCCCATTGATAATGGCCTCAGTGGAGTAGTCGGTGTGGTCATCCATGGCCTGCTGCAACTGGGCCAGATAGGTCTCCGCATCCATACCGTTGACATCGCTGTACAGGGTCCGCACCCGGTCGAAGTAACCGTTGCGGTAGCCGTCGGAGTTGCGGATAACAAAGGAGCCGTCCCGGCGGAGAATGAAGGAGTAGACCTGGTTGTCGTTTTCCTCCAGGGACAGGGTGTCGCTGATATAGGAGGCGGGCAGACCGGCCACCAGAGCGGTGCAGGGCTGACCGTCCGCCATGAGGTAGGTGGCGGAGATCCCCAGCAGGATCACCTTGTCCCCCTGGGAATTGGTGCCGATGGCCACCTTCTTTTGCCCCGCGTTCAGGGACTCCAGGAAGGGCTCAGGGTCGGTGACCTCCAGCTGGTCGCCGGAGAGCATCTCGAAGGTGCCGTTGGAGGAATAGAGACCCAGGTAGTCAAAGCCCCGGGCCTCGGTCTGGTAGATCAGGTAATCGTTCAGCGCGCTCCGGTCCTGTCCCTCCTCCGGGGAGGTGGTGAGCACGATGGCCTCCAGCTGGTCCAGCCGCAGGGAGATGGTGGTCTCAAAGTGCATGGAGATCTGCTGGCTCATGTTGGACATGTAGAGGTTGCCCACCTGGTTGATGGTCTGGGTGCTCTCCTGGTTCATGTGCAGCGCCAGAAAGGAGAAGACGCAGATGCACAGGAGGAGCACCGCCACCAGGCTCGTGGTCAGAAACCGTGTCGTCTTATTTTTAAATACTTTCATGGAAACAGATCCCCTCCACGATTTTGATTAAGCGGGCAGCTTGGCCTGAAAGGTCCGGATAGCTTCCACAGTCTGGGCATAGTCCGCCGCCACCTGCTGGGCCAGCTGGGGCGCTTCAGGGGTAAAGCCGCCCCGCAGGGCCTCGCAGAGGGGAGCGCAGGACTGGTAGAGCTTGGTAAAGCTCAGGTTTTGGCATACGCCCTTGATGGTGTGGGCAGCCCGGAAGGCCTCGCCATAGTCGGCCTGCTCCATGGACCGGCACAGCAGGTCATAGCTGGGATCGGTGAGGAACTTCAGCACGAATTTCCGGACCAGGGCCTCGCTGCGCAGCCGGCCAAGGACCTCGGCATAGTCGCCGCCCAGGGCGGTATAACACTCTTGCAATGTCATCTGGACCCCTCCTCCTGTTGATTGTCGCTTCCGATGGGGGTGATGACCGAGAGGACCCCCTCCATGGAGCTGTTATAGAACCGGTATTGGCCTCTGCCGCCGCGCTTTACGGTATAGAGGGCGTTGTCGGCGGCGTGGAACAGGTCCTCATAATTGGATCCCACGATCTCGGTGAGAGCCACGCCCATACTGAGGGAAATGGTGAAGCCCTCAAACTCCTGACCGTTCATAGAACTGAAGATGCGCTGAACGGCGGCGGTGGGATCGACCTTGTATTCCAGGAAGATCAGGAACTCGTCCCCGCCCGCCCGGGCCACGATATCGCCGCCCCGGACCGCCTGGCGGAGCCTTTTGGTGATATTGAGCAGCAACTGGTCCCCAAACAGGTGGCCCCGGCTGTCATTGGCAGTCTTAAAGAAGTCCAAGTCGAAGATGGCCAGGGCGAACTTGCCGTGGGGCCGCTCCTCCAGCCGGACCTGGATCTGCTTTTTGGCGTTAGCATGGTTCAGAAGTCCGGTGAGGGGGTCAGAGGAGGCCATTCGCTCCAGATCGGCCCGCTGGAGCCACTCGTCGTGGATATCCACCGCCTTGCCGATGGCGCCCATGTAGCGGGGGGGATCGTCGGTGGACCAGGTGGCTCGGGCCACGATCCGGTGCCAGCGGCGTTCGCCCTTGGTATTCAGCAGGTATTCCCGGGCGACCACGGGCTGGCCCGGAGAGGTGCTCCGCAGCAGATCGGACAGCTCTAACAAGTTGGCGTTGTTAAAGGCCTCCAGAGCCTGCTCATTGTGCAAGGGGTCGTTTATGACCTCTGGAAAGCCCAGCTTCTGGGCACTGTAGGAGGACAAGGTAAGGGTGGGGGGGGACATGGTGAACTCGAACTGGATCTCGTCGTTGAGGGCGGCAAAAAAGTCGTGCTTGATCCGCTCGTGCTCCAGCAGCTGGAGAGTGCGCTTGGAGACGGCCAGGTCCTTGTTCTGCATCAGCTCCTCGGAGACGGTCTGGAGGCTCTGGTGGCTGTAGTGCAGGGGATCGGGCTCGTTCACCAGCTGGCGGATGGTGTCGTCCAGGTCGGACAGGCACTCCAGCAGGAGGGGGTTGAAGCTGCCGCACTCTCCGTTCAGGATCATCTCCACCGCTTTCTCGTGGGAAAAGGGGCCCTTATAGACCCGCTTGCTGGTCAGGGCGTCGTACACGTCGGCCAGGGAGACGATCTGGGCGGAGATGGGGATGGCGTTGCCTACAAGTCCGTCGGGATAGCCCCGGCCGTCCCAGCGCTCGTGGTGCCAGCGGCAAATTTCGTAGGCGGTGCGGATGAGGGGCACGTCCCGGTAGATGGGCAGGTCCTCCAGCATCTGGGCTCCGATGGTGGTGTGGGTCTTCATGATCTCAAACTCCTCGCTGGTGAGGCGGCCGGGCTTGTTGATGACCGC
>CATJWI010000009.1 GCA_949744075.1 uncultured Eubacteriales bacterium
GACGCCGCTGTGTCCGACTGGTACAACGCCGAGACCGGCTGCTATGACCTGCCCAAGGCCCAGAAGTCCATGACCAAGCAGCAGATGGTCAACATGTGGAAGAAGTTCGCCGACACCTATCCCATCGTCTCCATGGAGGACTGCATGGGCGAGGACGACGTGGAAGGCTGGCAGATGCTGACCAAGGCCCTGGGCGACCGGGTGCAGCTGGTGGGCGACGACCTGTTCGTCACCAACACCGAGCGCCTCCAGATGGGCTTTGACAACAAGATTGCCAACTCCATCCTCATCAAGGTCAACCAGATTGGCACCCTCACCGAGACCCTGGACGCCATTCAGATGGCCAACCGGGCGGGCTACACCGCCATTGTCTCCCACCGCTCCGGTGAGACCGAGGACGCCACCATCGCCGATATCGCCGTGGCCACCAACGCCGGCCAGATCAAGACCGGCGCGCCTTCCCGCACCGACCGGGTGGCCAAGTACAACCAGCTGCTGCGCATCGAGGAGGAGCTGGACGACGTGGCAGAGTACTTGGGTATGGACGCTTTCTTTAATTTGAAAAAGTAAAAGGGAAAAAGCGGGGCCGCGCTGTACATGGTACAGCGCGGCCCTTTTTTATTTCAGTAGGGCTCTGCAGAAGACGCAAGGATCCTGTAGGGGCGAGTTGTGCTCGCCCGGCGCGTTGGGGAAACAGGTCCCCTTTCCTGTCAGAGAAGGGGCGTGCACAGCCCGCCCCCTACGAAGATCATTTCCCCTGTTGCAGAGGGGACAAAAGATCCTCCACCGGCAGCTGAAAGATCCGGCTGAAGGCTACGAGATCCCGGAGGTAGATCGTGCCGCCCCGCTCCTCCATATCCCTGAGCCGCCGGGGGGAGATGACGTGCCCCTCATCCCGCAGCCGCCGGGACAGGGCGGCATGGCTGAGCCCCACCGCCTGGCGGTAGCGGTGCAGATTGTTTGCCACAAGAGACTGTAGCTGGTCCATCCGTATCACCTCAGAGATATTATAGGCTATATATAATATATAGTCAATAAATAGTCCACAATCTACAATGGACTTGAGGTGAGAGGATGATTTCATATGCTCCCTTTTGGCGGACCCTGAAGGAAAAAGGGGTGTCCACCTACATGCTTATCAATGAATACGGCATTAGCAGCAACCGCTTTACCCGGATGAGGAAGGGACAGCCTCTCTCCACGGAAAGCGTCAATGATTTCTGCCGCATCCTCCGCTGTCGGGTGGAAGATATCATGGAATATGTGGAAGAATAGAGAACAGACGGCGTGCCTGACAGGAGGGACGGAGCGTGGAAACAAAGGAATTGGAAGGGCTGCTGGAACAGCAGCGGGCCTTTTTTCGAAGGGGAGCCACCCTGCCGGTGCCCTTCCGGGTGAAAATGCTCCAAAAGCTGTACCGGACGGTGGCGGACCACGAGGAGGACATCGCCCGGGCCCTGAAGGCCGACCTGGGCAAGAGCGGGTACGAGAGTTATCTGTGCGAGACCGGCCTGGTCCTGTCCGAGCTGAGCTACATGATCCGCCGCACTCCCGCTCTGGCCCGGGAGCGGCGGGTGCTGCCCCCCTTGAGCCAGTTCCCGGCCCGGAGCTTCCGCAAGCCCGTCCCCTATGGCAATACCCTCATTATGAGCCCCTGGAACTACCCGGTGCTGCTGACCCTGGACCCCCTGGCCGACGCCATCGCTGCGGGCAATACCGCCATCGTGAAGCCCAGCGCCTATTCCCCCGCCACCAGCAATCTGTTGGTGGAACTCCTGGGGGCCTGCTTTGATCCGGAATATGTGGCGGTGGTCACCGGAGGGAGGCGGGAGAACGCCGCCCTTTTAGAGCAGAAATTTGACTTTATTTTCTTCACCGGCAGCCAGGCGGTGGGGAAGGAGGTGCTCCGCCGGGCCGCCGGGTACCTGACCCCGGCGGTGCTGGAGCTGGGGGGCAAGAGTCCATGCATCGTGGACGGCACCGCAAATATCGCTTTGGCGGCCAGGCGCATCGTTTTCGGCAAATATCTCAACTGCGGCCAGACCTGCGTGGCCCCCGACTATATCCTCTGCCACAGCGGCGTGAAGGAGAAGCTGGTGGCTGCCCTTTGCCGGGAGGTGGAGCGGCAGTACGGCCCCGATCCCCTGAAAAACCCGGACTACGGCCGGATCGTCAACGAAAGGCATTTTGACCGCCTTATGGGCCTTCTGGACCCGGAAAAGACAGTGATAGGGGGCTGGGGAGACCGGGAGAGCCTCCAGATCGCCCCCACCATCCTGAACAACGTGACCTGGGGCGACCCAGTGATGGGGGAAGAGATCTTCGGCCCCATCCTGCCCATCCTGACCTTTGAGGACTGGGAGGAGCTCTACCGGGACCAGGCCGCCCGCCCCAAGCCCCTGGCCCTCTACCTGTTCTCCCGGGACAGGGCCCGCGTCAGGGAGGCCACCGGGCGCCTGTCCTACGGCGGGGGCTGTATCAACGACGTGGTGATCCACCTGGCCACCAGCCGCATGGGGTTTGGGGGCGTGGGGGAGAGCGGCATGGGGGCCTACCATGGCGCCGAGGGCTTCCGGGCCTTCTCCCACAACAAGAGCATGGTGGACAAGGGCCCCTGGCCGGACCTGCCCCTGCGGTATCAACCCTATCAACAGGGCCGCTACGGCAAGCTGCTGCGGCGGTTTTTGCGCTGAGTAAAAAAATGGAGAAAAGACGGTGATTTTCCGGATTTTCTTTGGGACAAGGTATTGTATTTTTGTCACCGTTTTGTTACAATTATAAATGTATGAGAAAGCGACTGTGTGCCACAAAAATCTAAAAAAGGAAAAGGTGAGACCCATGAAGAAGAGCAAGAAGCTCCTGTCCCTAGCGCTGGCTCTGGTCATGACCCTCTCTCTGGCCGCCCCCGCTATGGCCGCCGATGAGACCAAGACCGAGACCGGCAAAATTGTCATTCTTCACACCAACGACGTCCATTGCGGCATCGACCAGGTTGTGAAGGAGAATGAGGAGACCGGCGAGAAGACGGTCACCAACATCGGCTATGCCGGCGTTGCCGCCTACAAGGCCGAGATGGAGGCCCAGTATGGCGA
>CATJWI010000010.1 GCA_949744075.1 uncultured Eubacteriales bacterium
CTCCACATTGGCTCCGTCCAGGGTGCCGATGGTGACGGCGCCGTTCATCATGAACTTCATGTTGCCCGTGCCGCTGGCCTCCTTGCCGGCGGTGGAGATCTGCTCGCTCAGCTCGCTGGCGGGCATGAGCTTTTCAGCCATGGACACCCGGTAGTTCTCCAGGAAGAAGACCTGGAGCTTATCCTTGCACACCGGATCGTTGTTGACTGTCTGGGACAGGGAGTTGATCAGGTGGATGATATCCTTAGCCACGGTGTAGCTGGGAGCGGCCTTGGCGCCGAAGAGGTAGACCCTGGGGGTCATCTCAAAGCCGGGGTCGGCGTGGAGCTGCTGCCACAGGTAAATGATGTGCATCACGTTGAGCAGCTGCCGCTTATACTCATGGAGCCGTTTGACCTGCACATCGAACATAGCGTCGGTATTCAGCTTGACCCCGCTCTCCCGCTGGATCCAGGCGGCAAAGCGCAGCTTGTTTTCCCGCTTGATGGCGGAGAGCCGCTCCAGCACGGCGGCGTCGCCGGCATACTTTTCCAGGCCCTGGAGGGCCTCGGGATGAAGCAGATACTTGTCCCCGCCGCAGCAGTCCCGGATGAGGGCGTCCAGCTGGGGGTTGATCTCGCTGAGCCAGCGGCGGTGGTCCACGCCGTTGGTCACGTTCTGGAACTTCTGGGGGAACATCTGGTAGGCGTCGTGGAACACATCGGCCTTCAGAATATCGGAGTGGAGGGCGGAGACCCCGTTCACCGCCGAGCAGGCGCACACGCACAGGTTGGCCATACGGACCTGACCGCCCCAGAGGATAGCCATCCGTTCCACCTTGCCCATGTCCCCGTGGAAGAAGGCGGTGAGCTGGTTCTGGTAGCGGCCTGAGATCTCCAGAATGATCTGCCACACCCGGGGCAGCAGCTCCTCCACCAGATCCTGAGGCCAGCGCTCCAGGGCCTCTGCCAGGACAGTGTGGTTGGTGTAGCATACGCTCCGGCTCACGATGAACCAGGCGTCGTCCCAGCTGTAGCCCTCCTGGTCCAGCAGGATCCGCATCAGCTCGGGGATAATGAGGGTGGGATGGGTGTCGTTGATCTGGAACACATGCTTCTCATGGAAATTCCGCAGGGTGCCATACTCCGCCTTGTGCTTGTGGCAGATGGACTGGATGGTGGCGGAGGAGAGGAAATACTGCTGCTTCAGCCGCAGAGACTTGCCCTCCCGATGGTTGTCGGCGGGATAGAGCTGCTTGGAGATGATCTCGGCGTTGGCCTTTTTTTCCAGAGCCTTCATATATTCGCCCCGGTTGAAAAAGGTCAGGTCCACCGGCTCGGAGCTTTGGGCCTCCCACAGCCGGAGCACGTTGGCGTGCTTGGTGCCGTAGCCGGCGATCTCCATGTCCCGGGGCACCGCCAGCACGGAGGTATAGCCCTTGTGCTCAATGCCGTGGGAGCCGTCGGGATACCACACGTCCTCGATGGTGCCGCCAAAGCGGACCTCCTCGGCCTCATCCATATGGGTGATGAGCCAGGAGCCTCCCTTGTCCAGCCAGTTATCGGGCAGCTCCTCCTGTCTGCCGTCAATGATCTTCTGCTTGAAGATACCCAGCTCATAACAGATGGAGTACCCGGTAAAGGGCAGCTCCAGGGTGGTGGCGGCGTCCAGATAGCAGGCTGCCAGCCGGCCCAGGCCCCCGTTGCCCAGTCCTGCGTCAGGCTCCTCCTCAAAGAGGTCGGCCGCCGAGAAGCCCAGGGCCTCCACAGCCTCGGTCAGGGTCTTTTCCAGCCCCAGGTTGTAGGCGTTCTTCCTCAGTGACCGGCCCATAAGGAACTCCATGGACAGGTAGTGAACCTGGCGGGCATGGGCCTCCTGGTTCTTGTTGGCCGTTTCCAGCTGCCGGGCGGAGATGATGTCCCGAAGCACCATGGCGCAGGCCTGGAACATCTGCTGGGAGGTGGCGTCCTCCACATCCCGCCCGAAGTTCCGCTGCAGCTTGCCGGTGATCAGATCCATCAGCTCTTTTTTGGTATATTTCTTCAAAAAATTCACTCCATTTCCAAAATATCAAATGGCAGGGGATATTTTACAGCCCAACTATATTATCACAAGAACGGACGGCTGTCAAACCAGGGGAGGGGGAGGCGGGCCAATAAAAAATTTTCCCTGGTTGTATCCAAACGTACAACGACCGCCCTTATTTCTCCCCTATAAAAAGCAGGGCGCCATACCTGCCCGTGCCGTGTGCTCACGGATACGGCGCAGGCCCCGGCCCACATGTGAACCGCCTTTGTCCAATCAAAAAAACCGGGGCCCCCAGAGGAGGCCCCGGTCAAGCTCCAACGATTTTATTTTCCCGTGACCCAGCCGTAGACCTCCGCGTACTGTCCCGCAGACTGATCCCAGGAGAAGTCGGCGGTCATGGCGTTCTGCTGCAGCTTCTTCCAAGCCTTGGGATCCTCCCGGTAGAGATCCACCGCCTGGCTGAGCACCCACATCATGTCCCCCTTCTCAATGTTGGCGAAGGTGAAGCCGGTGCCCTCCCCGGTAAATTGGTTCCAGGGCTGGACGCTGTCCCGCAGTCCTCCTGTCTCCCGCACCACCGGCAGGGTGCCGTAGCGCATGGCGATCATCTGAGAAAGTCCGCAGGGCTCCGCCACCGAGGGCATGAGGAATAGATCCGCCCCGGAGTAGATGGCGTTGGAGAAGGTGTCGGAGTACATGATCTGGGCGGAGAACCGGCCGGGATACTGCCAGGCCGCGTTCCGGAAAGCCTCCTCATACCGCCACTCCCCGGTGCCCAGCACCACCATCTGGGCGCCCGTGCCCATGATGTCGTGGATGGCCTCCACCACCAGGTCGAAGCCCTTGTGCCCCACCAGCCGGGACACACAGCCGATGACGGGGGCGTTGGGATCCTTCTCCAGCCCCGCCATCTCCTGGAGGGCGGCCTTGCATTCCTTCTTGCCCTTGAGCTGCTTGGCGCTGTACAGCCTTGGCAGCCGCTTGTCATGCCAGGGGTCGTACCGCTCCACGTCGATGCCGTTAAGGATGCCCCGGATCTTGTGGGCGTTGCCGGCCACTACTCCGGCCAGGCCGTGGGCGTAGAAGTCATAGCGCAGCTCCTCGGCGTAGGTGGGGGATACGGTGGTCACGTAGTCGGCGGCGTAGATGGCCCCCTTCATC
>CATJWI010000011.1 GCA_949744075.1 uncultured Eubacteriales bacterium
CACCTTGTCCTCGATGGAGGGGCAGTACCGGGGGCCCACCCCCTCGATGACTCCGGAAAAGAGGGGGGAGCGGTGGAGATTTTCCCGGATGACCCGGTGGGTCTCCCCGGTGGTATAAGTGAGGTAGCACACCGCCCGGTTCTCCGGAGGCTCCGCCGTGGAGAAGGAGAAGGGCACCGGGGTCTCGTCCCCCTCCTGGAGCTCCATTTGGGAGAAGTCCACGCTCCGGCGGTTCACCCGGGGGGGCGTGCCCGTCTTGAAACGGCGGAGGGTGACCCCCAGGGCCCGCAGGCTTTCGGACAGAGCCCCTGCGGCGGCCAGGCCATCGGGACCGCTGTCCCGGGTCACCTCCCCCACGATGGTGCGGCCCGCCAGGTAGGTTCCCGTGCAGACGATGGCCGCCTTTACGGCGTACACCGCCCCGTGGGCGGTGCGGACGGCGGAGACCGCCCCCGTCTCATCCGTCAGGATCTCGGTGATCTCCGCCTGCTTGACCCAGAGGTTTTCCTGCTGTTCCAGGGTGTGCTTCATAAGCTCCTGGTAGCGGCGGCGGTCGGCCTGGGCCCGGAGGGACCAGACGGCGGGGCCCTTGCCCTTGTTGAGCACCCGGTACTGGATGCAGGCGCGGTCGGCGGCCTTGGCCATCTCGCCCCCCAGAGCGTCGATCTCCCGGACCAAATGCCCCTTCCCGGTGCCGCCGATGGCGGGGTTGCAGGGCATATTGCCCACCGCGTCCAGGTTCACGGTGAAGCAGAGGGTGCGAAGGCCCAGCCGGGCAGCGGCCAGGGCGGCCTCGATCCCGGCGTGGCCTGCCCCGATAACGGCGGCATCATAGATTCCAGCGTTGTAATCTTTCATCCTGTTATCACTTTCCGTATACGATTCGAATGGGGGTATTGACTGCGGCGATCTCCGTGTCGGTGTGTTCTCCCCCAAACTCCCCGTCCAGGGTAAAGGGGACGGCCTCGCCGCAGGTGATGCGGAACCGGGAGGAGTGGAGGCCCACCACCCCGCTGTCCCTGCTGTACTCCTGCTTGGCCAGGGCCAGCATGACGGTGTTGAGCTGGGCCACCGTCTTGGGCTTCTCCACCAGGATCAGCTCCAAAAGGCCGTCGTCCAACACCACCTCGTCGCTGGGAAGGCCCAGGACGCCCCCCACCGAAACCGTGTTGCTCACCATGCCATAGAGGTACTCCCCCTCCAGGGCCCCCCCATCGTGCTCCACCCGGAGGCAGTAGCCCTTCAGGTTCCCCAGCTCAGAGGCCCCCTTGAGCACATAGGCCAGGTGGCCAAAAGCATTCTTGAACTCCTGGGGGGTGTTGTAGGCCACGTCGGTAAAGAGGCCGAAGGCGGCCACATAGATGAAATACTTCTCCCCCAGCCGCCCGATGTCCACCGGCCGGGGCTCCCCCCTGGCCGCCAAGGTGGCCATGTCCTCCATGTTCCTGGGCAGGTTTAGGTTCCGGGCGTAGTCGTTGGTGGTGCCGGCGGGGAGGTAACCAATGGGGGGCCGGGCGCTCCCGGGCAGAGCCATGAGGCCCTCCACCACCTCGTGGAGGGTGCCGTCCCCGCCGGAGCAGGCGATGCGGTCGAACTTGGGACCCAGCTCCCGGGCCACCCGGGCGGCGTCCCCGGGGCCCTGGGTGGGGTAGGCTGTCACCAACTGTCCCGCCTGGGTAAAGGCGTTGAGGATCCCGGCCAGCTTCCCCCGGACCCGGCCCTTTCCGGCGCGGGGGTTATAAATGAAGAGTAAGGTTTTCATGGAGACGCCTCCGAAATGGATGGGTTGGGGCTATTATACTACAAAGAGCAGGAAGTGAAAAGGAAAAAGCGTTTTTCCTTTTTACTTTTTCCCTTTTCTATGCTATAATCCCTTCATCTTTCCCAAAAGGAGCATCCCTTCCATGAACCGCAAAGCCTTTGCCGCCGCCCTTCCCGCCACCGTCCCCGTTATGCTGGGCTTTCTCACCCTGGGGGTGGCCTACGGGCTGCTGATGGACGCCGCCGGGTACGGCGTCCTCTGGACCTTCCTTATGTCCCTCATCGTCTATGCCGGATCCGCCCAGTTTTTGGGGATCCAGTTTCTCACCGCCGCCGTCCCCCTGGGGCAGGTGGCTTTGATGACCCTCATCCTCAATTTCCGCCATATGGTCTACGGTCTCACCATGCTGAAGAAGTACCGGGGCATGGGAAAGCGGAAGCTCTACATGATCTTCTCCCTCCCTGACGAGACCTACGCCCTCCTCTCCTCCACCCGTCCCCCGGAGGGGGTGGAGCCCCACGACTACTACTTTGCTGTGGCCCTTTTGAACCACATCTATTGGGTAGCCGGGTCCGTTCTGGGCGGTCTTTTAGGGGCAGCCCTCACCATCAACACCCAGGGGGCGGATTTTGCCATGACCGCCCTCTTTGTGGTCATCGCCGTGGACCAGTGGGAGGAGATCAAAAACCGCCTGCCCGCCCTACTGGGCTTCGGGGCGACCCTGCTCTCCCTTCTGGTCCTGGGCCCCGACCGGTTCCTCATCCCCGCCCTTGGGGCCATCGTATTATCCCTGTGGGGGCTGCGGTGCCAGCTGGAAGACAGAGAGGGGGCGGCGGCATGAGGGAGGGATATGTCCTGGCGGTGCTTCTGGTCATGGCCGCCGTCACCTTTTTGACCCGGGCCCTGCCCTTTTTGCTCTTTGACCGGGGGGCGGAACCCCCCAGGGTCATCCTCTACCTGGGCCGGGCCCTGCCCCCGGCAGTGATGGCCATGCTGGTGGTCTACTGCCTGCGGGGGACCAGCTTCGCCGCCCCGGAAGGCTGGGCGCCCCAGGCTTTGGCGGTGGCCGCGGTGGTGGCCCTTCACAAGTGGAAGCAAAATACCCTTCTGTCCATCTTTGGCGGCACCGTCCTCTATATGGTTTTGGTGCAGGTGGTATTTGTATAAAAACAGTCCGTATTTTCCATCTCGGAAAATACGGACTGTTTTTTGTTAATCCTTTATCTCAAAGCTTTGCCCGAAGAGGGTCACTGCCGCCGCCTCCGCCGGGTCGATGATCTCCGGCAGTCCCAGGCAGTAACGGCCCCGGTCCTGCGCCAGAAGGTCGGTCTTATACTCCGTCACCATAAATTTCAGCTCCCCGGGGGCGAGTTCCCGCCCGTCGGCCATGGAGAGGGAGACCAGCTCCGGCCAGTCCTCC
>CATJWI010000012.1 GCA_949744075.1 uncultured Eubacteriales bacterium
CGGTCCAGGGCCCGGAGCGCCCGCTCCCGGCGTTCCCGCTCCGGCACCCCGGCGTAGAGCAGCGGCAGCTCCACATTTTCCAGCACGTTGAGCTTGGGGATCAGGTTATACTGCTGGAAGATGAAGCCCAGCATTTTGTTGCGGACCTCCGCCTGCTGGTCGTCCTCCATGGTGCTGACGTCCACGCCCCCCAGGTGGTAGGTCCCCGAGGTGGGCACGTCCAGACAGCCGATGATGTTCATGGCGGTGGACTTGCCTGAGCCCGACTGGCCCACGATGGCCACGAACTCCCCGGGGTCGATGGTCATACTGATCCCGTCCAGGGCATGGACGGCCTCGTCGCCCATCTGGTAGATCTTGTAGATGTCCTTAAATTCAATGAGGTGTTCCAAGGTTTCACCCCCGTTACATGAACATCTGGGACATGAGGCTGGAGGCGGCGTTGGGGATAAAGACCACGTCGCCCTCCTCCAGGCCAGAGAGGATCTCGATGTACTCGTCGTTGTTGCGGCCCAGCTCCACCGGGCGCTGCTCCAGCTTGGTGAAGTCGGCCAGGTTGCCGCTCTCGTCCAGGGCGCCGGGGCCGGCCACCAGCACGAAGGGGGCGCCGGAGCGCTGGATGGCATCCACGGGGACGCAGAGGACGCTGCCCGCCTCCTCCACGATGATATTGGCCGAGACGCTCATGCCGGGGAGAAGCCCCTGGGCGGCCAGGGCCGTTCCGTCCCCGTCCACCGCCACGGTGACGGGGTAGGAGGTGTTGCCGTTCTGGGTGGTGCCGTTGATGTTCACCTTTTCCACCACGCCGGTGAACTCCTGTGAGTCCAGGGCGTCGGCGGTGAAGGTCACCTTCTGGCCCACCTGGACCCGGACCACGTCCATCTCGGAGACGTTGATGTCAAAGGTGAGGCGGGACATATCGTAGATGACGGCCATAAAGGCGCTGGTCCCGGTGGAGGCAGCAGCGGAGGGGTCAATGTTGTCCCCGGCTTTGTAGTTCTTCTCGATGACGGTGCCGTCGATGGGGGAGGTAATGGTGTAGTCCTCCAGGCTGTCCTCGGTGCGCTCCAGGCTGTCCTGGGCGTTGCGGAGGGCCAGGCGGGCGTTATCCAGCTGGATGGCGGCGGCAT
This sequence comes from uncultured Eubacteriales bacterium, assembly GCA_949744075.1. Lineage (GTDB taxonomy): Bacteria > Bacillota > Clostridia > Oscillospirales > Oscillospiraceae > Vermiculatibacterium. The sequence continues at coordinate 1,131 of CATJWI010000012.1, forward strand.
CGATCTGGTCCTGCATCTGGGTCTCCTTGAATTCCCCCACGATCTGGCCGTCATAGACCCGGTCTCCCTCGTTGAGGCTCAGGGTCTCCAGCTCACCGGAGTATTTGGCGACGAGCTGCTTGCGCTCCCCGTACTGGAAGGTACCCGAGGCGGAGGAGGTGACCTCCCCCACGGCGGCGGAGCCCATGGAGGTATCGGACAGGGCGCCGGGGTTCAGAACGGAGATGGTCACATTCCGCACCAGGGTGCCACCCAGGCCCACGGAATCGGTGGCGGCGATCTCGGTGATGGTTCCGTAGAGGGTCTCGGCGGTGCCAGAGACGGTGACGGTGGCGCTCTGGCCAATGGAGAAGGAGGCGGCGCTCACGCTGTGGAAGGGGACCTCCAGCTTCATGTTGTCCCGGTCCAGGATGTCGGCGATGGGGGTGCCGGCGGCGATGGTGTCCCCGGGGTCCACATAGACCTTGGTGATGACGCCGGCGGCGTTGGCCTTCACCTGCCGGTCCCGGGTGTTGTCGTTCCGGGTGCGGATGAGGCTATCGTAGTTGAGCTGGGCGGACTGGACGGACAGCTGGGCCTGCTCCACCCCGGTGCGGGCCTGCTTGATGGCGTTTTCCACGTCGGAGGCGTCGATGACGAACAGGGTGTCGTCCTTGCTGATGGAGTCGCCCTCCTCAAAGGGGGCGTTCAGGATCTCGCCCCGGACCAGGGCGGTGGCCCGGTAGGAGTCGTTGGGCTTGATGGTGCCCGGGCCGGTGACGGCCACCGTCAGGTCCTGGACCTGGGCGGTAGCGGGCAGATAGCTGCCTGAGAGGGCCTGGGTGCCGCCGGCCATGCACCGGGACAGGATAAATACCACAACAGCCACGATGATCACCAGGATCATGAGCCGTTTGGGCCACTTTCTCTTCTTTTTGGGGGCCTGGAGCTTGGGCGCTTCCTTGGCGGGGGCCTGAATGCTTTGATCAGCCATAAGTAGGTTCTCCTTCCAAAACTGGGTTACTGCTGCAAGTTCACACTATAGCATAGGGAAAAGAAAAAAATGTAAACGGAAGATTAAAAATCATTTAAGATGGGTCCTCTGGGGGAAAAGCCAAGGAGAAGGCCTGGGAAAACAGGGTCATCATCTCCTGATATCGGGACTGGGGAATGAGGGCGACTCCCCGGTCCTGATCGGCCAGCAGCAGAAAGCTGTCCCCCGGCCGGATGTTGTAGAGCTGGCGGACCTCCTTGGGGATGACGATCTGCCCCTTGGGGCCCATCTTTACGGTGGACATGTATTTCCCGGCGGCGCTTTGGGATCGTTCTGCCATATCCGGACCTCCTTTCCAACAAGTAAAACTTTTCTTACTTTTTGGGGTTCCGTATCTGATGATATGGCGGGCGGGGGGAAAAGTCAAATGAACTTTTTGTGAACGGTGCAGCTGGTCTATTATAAATCTTAAAAATTAAGAAGTCAACAAATAATATCTTAAATATAAGGAAAAATGAGCGAAAGAGGTCGGGGGCCGTTATGATGTACCTATATATTAAAGAGGAAACGGTCAGGGAGGGAAGAATATGGAGGAGTTTGGATTTGCCCTGCGGCTGGCCCGGGAGAAGCGGGGGCTGACCCAGAAGCAGGTCATGGCCATGACGGGGATCAACAATAAGACCCTGTCCGGCTATGAAAACGGGGTGGCGGAGCCGGACCTTACCACGCTGAGGACCCTGCTGAAGCTCTACGGCGTGCCCGCGGGCCGCTTTTTCGGCCAGGGGGAGCCCCGGGAGGAGCTCACCACCCGGGAGGAGCAGCTGCTGAAGCTGTTCCGGGCCCTTTCCGAGCGGGAGCAGGAGGAGTGTCTGGTGGCTTTGCAGGCGGTGCTGCGGCACCGGGGAAATAAGGGGTAAAATTTCCGAAAAACGGTATAAAGCCTCTGGGGGCTGGCAACAATAGCCCTCGGAGGTGCATAGCAAATGAAAAGGACCATGCAGGATCGTGTCAGCGATTTCATGGCGGGAAAAGGCTTCTACATCGTCCTTCTCCTGTGCGTGACAGCTTTGGGAGCTTCAGGCTATTATCTGTTTTCCGGGATGGAGGAGACGGGGCGGACGGTGTCCGGCCCCGCCACGGTGGTGGTGACTCCGGCCCCCACCCCGGCGCCGGTGCAGACGGCGGTCCCCCAGCCCCC
>CATJWI010000013.1 GCA_949744075.1 uncultured Eubacteriales bacterium
AGAAAATGTGGTAGGATATATTTACCTATATAGAAAGTGTCCGGCAACAGGTGAAAGGTACAGGGCAAAAAAACAACCACAAGACAAGGGAAGACAAGGGGACGGTTCTTTTGTCTTAGGAAACTGCCCCACTGAGGGCGGGGTGCATATCGCACCCCGCCCTTTATTATCCAAAAGCCGCTGTCTCTGCCGCTTTCTCCTTTGAAGGTTACACTGTCCTCAGCGGTGCGAGAGGGACCACGGGACGCCTTGAGGGTGCCGCCAGTCGTTAAAACGAAACCATTTAGGCTTACAACCGAGGGATACCCATACAGCGTAGGGGCTCTCTACGGTTGTGCCGTATCTCGTAGTTTCTCCCGCTGGTCCACCGCCCTTATAAGTTCGGAGTCCAGAACCGCTTTCAAGCGGTTTTACCGCCCCATCCATAAGCGGCCGAGCTACCCCTACGGCTTACAGCTCCCACAGGGCGTATACCCCGCTTGGATCAAAGAAGACCTGGTCCCGGTATGATCCTGCCGGTTGCTCTCGCTCATAGAGGCCACCCCGGAGCAGGTGGGGAGGTGAAACTTTTTGGAGCTGGTGTTCAAAACATAAAGCATCTCCTCCTCACCCACAACAACGCCGGGCTCCTCTGAGGGCAGGGGGACCTCCCCGCCGCCGGCAGGCTCGCCGCCCTCCGCCCAGCTGTCCCCGGTGGCGTAGTCGATGACCACCCCGGGCTGAACGTTGTAGGCATAGACGTGGAAGCAGACCCCCTCCCCTTGGTCCTCCACCGACCAGGCCTCCATCTCCACCCCGCGGGCTACCAGGTCGGCCCCGTCGTAGACGGGGGTCACCCGGTAGAGCACATGGTTGCCCGTCTCCCTCACATAGTCGGCCACCAGGTTTTCGTAAGGGAGCATCCCGGTGACATTGAGATACCGGGTGCCGGTGATGAGGTTCAGCTCATTGGCGTTTTCGGCGGTGAGCTGATAGCCGATGAGATGACAGCGGTTATAGAGGTATTTCCCGTCCACGAAGTCGTACTTCACCGTCTGCCACCCAGAGGGCTTCACCTGCCCGATGGAGCCCCGCTCCTCGGTGGGCATGGTCTCGGGCCCCACATTGGCGTAGGCCGGGCCGCAGCGGCCGAAATAGTCCAGCTGGCTGTAGCGTTCAAAGGAGGTGGAAGTCTTGTCCTCCGCAGGGAAGTCGGGCTGATTATCGTCAAGGACAACGGCGGGAGCCTGGTCATAGGCGGGGATCTCCTCCAGGGAGTAGGAGGGGGCCGCCGGAATGGCGCAGCCGCTGAAAAGCAGGCACAGGGAGAGCAGGAGCGGGGTGATGTATTTCATATAAATGCCTCTTTCTATTAAAACTCAGATTTGAGCCACGGCCAGCAGCTGGGGCAGGGAGACCGACTGACAGAGCCAGTCCTGGAGAGCGGCGAGATTGCCCGGGCTGTGCTCAAGCTCCAGGCAGAGAAGCCGCAGGGCCCCGGGGAATCCCTCCTCCTGCAAGGGGGCCAAGAGGCCGCTGAGGACGGTGGCGAGCACGGCAAACTCCGCCCAGGAGAGCACATCCCCGTCCCAGACTCCCCGGAGCCAATGGCGGTAAAGGAAATAGACTGCTGCCCGCTCTCCCATGACCTGGGGAGGAGCGGCAGGGGAGTGGCAGCGGCTCCGGCCCGCCAAAAGCAGCTCCCGCCACTGGGGCTCCAAAATTTCAAGGTCCAGCAGGGCCTTCAGACATTGCTCCAAAGCCTCTTCGCGAGGGGGCAGATCTTCCCCCTCCAACAAGGGGAAGCCCTCCTGATAGACCCGGCATAGCTGAGGCACCGTTTCGGGCTGTCCTTGGTCCAGCAGGACCTGGACCTCGTTGGCGAAAAGCAAAAGGGCCTGAAGCCGCCGGCCCATGGGAAACTCCCGGTCCAGGACCAGCTCCATGGCTACCTCCCGGGCCAGGAGAAGGGGAGAGAGCAGAGCGGGAGCCTCCCCGGCCGGCGCCGCGTCTTCCGACAGGACAAAGCCGGGCTCGGTCTCCAGCACCAGTCGGGTCACGGCGGGGCAGGAGGCGCAGAGCCCCACCTCCCGCAGAGCGCCGAAGTCGTAGGAAAACCGGGGATGGCTGCGGCAGATCTCCCCGGTGGCCTCCTGCCCCAGGGTCAAATGGATCTCGCACAGCTTTTCCTGGGTCAAAAAGGGGCAGAACTTTCCCCGGAGGCGAAAAACGCTCTCCCCCTGGCTGTCGGTCTCCAAAAGCCGGCGCAGCCGCTCTCCCAGGGCCCCGGGAAGGGCCTGGTAAAGCTGTGCGGTCCGGGGGTCGATGGGCACCTCCCAGCCGGTGCAGCAGGTGTGGGGGCAGTCTCCGGCCAGGCATCGGAATGCGGAAAAATAGGTAGGCTGACGGATATCCATAAAAAAGCTCCTTTGGCGTTTTCTCCATCATACCTTGGAATGGCGGGTTTGGCAAGCGGATTACCAAATCATACCGGAAAAAAAGGCCGCATAGGGAAAAGGAACCTGCGGATAATAAGATTTGTCAATCAAACCGCAGGAGGAGAGAGAAATGAAAGCCACTGGAATCGTACGTCGGATCGACGACCTGGGCCGTGTGGTCATCCCCAAGGAGATCCGCCGCACCATGCGCATCCGCGAGGGCGACCCGCTACAGATAACGTTGGAACGGTGGGAGAGGTTTTGCTTGGGGATGATGGAGTTGGAGAAACGAATTGGGTAAATTCGGTACACACCCCAAAGGCGGTGAGCTTACTGCGGATATCTATAGGGGACGAAAAAGTTTGGTAAAACCGGCTATCTGTTGTGTCACATCGGATAGCCGGTTTTACCAGATGAAATGTTTTCGGAGAAAGTTGATTATCTTTTTAGACTGGTAAAAAACTTCCTCGGCAGGGAGAAAAATGCTATTTTCCCAATATTTCTGCCTCTGCTTGTTGCTGGTTTTGCAAAGGCATGGTATAATAAGTCAAAAAGGGTCGTTGGGTTACTATTTGATGTTTGACGTGGTCAAAGTAGCGCTTGATAATCTGGCAGAGGGGAGGGAAATGCATGGATTTAAGAAATATTGCTGGTCGATGCACGATTGTGTTTCATGGGCAAGAGTGTCCATTCCCTGATATTTTACACGCTAACTCAGACTTTCTTCTAAAAGCGTTAGAAGAGGATAGGAGCCGCACAGTAAGTCTTACGGCGCCAACATTGCTAATGCCGATTATTGCAGCTGTGACATTTGGGCTGTACTGTATTATCGGAAGTGAGGAAACCGCTGATAAAGTAATCCCTACACTTCCTGAAAATGCATATGTCATTTTTGAGGGGAGTC
>CATJWI010000014.1 GCA_949744075.1 uncultured Eubacteriales bacterium
GCTGAACCCCGGCGTCAATCAGGTGGTGCGCATCTATATCGCCCAGAAGCGAAAGATCTCAGTGGGCGATAAGATGGCTGGCCGCCACGGCAACAAGGGCGTCGTTTCCCGCATCCTGCCCCAGGAGGATATGCCCTTCCTGCCTGACGGCACCCCCCTGGACATCGTGCTGAACCCCCTGGGCGTGCCTTCCCGTATGAACATCGGTCAGGTGCTGGAGGTCCACCTTGGCTACGCCGCCAAGACCTTGGGCTGGAAGGTGGCTACCCCCATTTTCAACGGCGCCAACGAGCGAGACATCCAGGAGCTGCTGCGGGAGGCTGGCCTGTCGGAGGACGGCAAGAGCGACATGTATGACGGCCGCACCGGCGAGAAATTTGATAACCGGGTGACCACCGGGTACGTGTACTTCCTCAAGCTCCACCACCTGGTGGATGATAAGATCCACGCCCGCTCCACCGGCCCCTATTCTCTGGTGACCCAGCAGCCCTTGGGCGGCAAGGCCCAGTTCGGCGGCCAGCGGTTCGGTGAGATGGAAATGTGGGCCCTGGAGGCCTACGGTGCGGCCTATACCCTCCGGGAGATGCTCACCGTCAAGTCCGACGACGTTACCGGCCGTGTGAAGACCTACGAGGCTATTGTGAAGGGCCACAACGTACCCTCCCCTGGCGTGCCCGAGGCTTTCAAGGTGTTGGTGAAGGAGCTCCAGGCCTTGTGTCTGGACGTACAGGTGCTGGGGAAGGACGGGGAGATCATCGAGCTCAAGGAAGATGACGAGGATACCTATCCGCCTGACCGCGTCCGGGAGGACGACGACTTCTACCAGTATCGGGACGAAAATGAGTTTGCCGCTGCGGGCTACACCCTTAAGGAGAACAGCGACGATGACGATCTGGTCCTCTCCGACGATGAGGATGCAGAGGATGACTATGACGACCTGGGCGACGAGCTCGGGGACGACGAATAAGAAAGGGAGGACAAGGATATGAGTTACGCTGAATTTGACGCGATCCGCATCGGAATGGCCTCCCCGGAGCAGATTTTGGAGTGGTCCTACGGCGAAGTAAAAAAGCCTGAGACTATCAACTACCGCACCCTGAAGCCGGAGCGGGACGGCCTGTTCTGCGAGCGCATCTTTGGCCCTACCAAGGACTGGGAGTGCCACTGCGGCAAATATAAGAAGATCCGTTATAAGGGTAAGGTCTGTGACCGCTGCGGCGTAGAGGTCACCCGGGCCAAGGTCCGCCGGGAGCGGATGGGCCACATCACCTTGGCCGCCCCTGTGTCCCATATTTGGTATTTTAAGGGTATTCCCTCCCGAATGGGCCTTCTGCTGGACATCAGCCCCCGAATTCTGGAGAAGGTGCTGTACTTCGCCGCCTATATCGTCACTGACCCCGGCTATACCCCTCTGACCAAGAATCAGATCCTGTCCGAGAAGGAATATCAGGATATGCGGGAGCGCTACGAGGACGATTTTGAGGCCGGCATGGGCGCCGAGGCGGTCAAGAAGCTGCTACAGCAGGTGGATGTGGAGGAGCTCTCCGTCTCTTTGCGGGCCGAGTTGAAGGAGGCCAGCGGCCAGAAGAAGGCCCGGATCGTCAAGCGGCTGGAGGTAGTGGATGCCTTCCGGCTCTCCGGCAACAAGCCTGAGTGGATGGTCATCGACGTGCTGCCTGTCATTCCTCCGGAGATCCGGCCCATGGTCCAGCTGGACGGCGGCCGTTTTGCCACCAGCGATCTGAATGATCTCTACCGCCGTGTTATCAACCGGAATAACCGCTTGAAGCGGCTTATCCAGCTCAACGCCCCAGACATTATCGTCCGCAACGAAAAGCGGATGCTCCAAGAGGCGGTGGATGCCCTCATCGACAACGGCCGTCGGGGCCGGGCCGTGGTGGGCGCCAACAACCGGGCGCTGAAGAGCTTGTCCGATATGCTCAAGGGCAAGCAGGGCCGCTTCCGCCAGAACCTGCTGGGCAAGCGGGTGGATTATTCTGGCCGGTCCGTTATCGTGGTAGGTCCCGAGATGAAGATCTACCAGTGCGGCCTGCCCAAGGAGATGGCCATCGAGCTCTTCCGGCCCTTCGTTATGAAGAAGCTGGTGGAGGACGGCATTGCCAACATCAAGGCGGCCAAGAAGATGGTGGACAAGGGCGATCCCCGGGTTTGGGACGCTCTGGAATTCGTCATCAAGGACCATCCCGTCATGCTGAACCGTGCGCCTACCCTGCACCGCTTGGGTATCCAAGCCTTCGAGCCGGTGCTGGTGGAGGGCCGTGCCATTAAGCTGCATCCTCTGGTGTGTACCGCTTTCAATGCCGACTTCGACGGCGACCAGATGGCCGTCCACGTGCCCCTGTCCGCTGAGGCTCAGACCGAGGCCCGCCTGCTAATGCTGTCGGCCAATAACCTGCTGCGTCCCCAGGACGGCGGACCTGTTACCGTGCCCACTCAGGACATGGTGCTGGGCTCCTACTACCTGACCTACGAAAAGTATCCCGTGCACACAGCGGAGGAGACCTACGAGGATGTGGAGGCAGTTAAGGCGGCTTTGAAGGATGGTTCCATCACCGAGGACAGCTTTATCTGGGTGAAGAACCCCAGCAGCCTGGACGACATCCCCACCTATGCGGGAGTGGCTGCGGAAACTCCTGAGGGAGAGCTGCCCCGGGAGATCTTCCACACCTTTTCCAGTGACGATGAGGCCCGCCTGGCCTATGACGAAGGGGCATTGGACCTCCATGAGCCCATCATGGTCCGCCGTTATGTGACTGTGGATGGAGAGGAGCGTCATAAGCTGGTCCGTACTACCGTGGGCCGCCTGATCTTTAACGAGGGCATCCCCCAGGACTTGGGCTTTGTGGACCGCAATGATCCCGAGGAGATGTTCGAGCCCGAGGTAAACTTTATCGTGGGCAAAAAGGGCTTGGGCAAGATCATCGACAAGTGTATTTCCAAACACGGCTTTACCGTGTCCGCCGGGGTACTGGATACCATCAAGGCGAAGGGGTATCATTACTCCACCCAGGGTTCCCTCACCGTCTCCATCTATGATATGACGGTGCCGCCCACCAAGTATGAGATGATCGCAGAGACCGAGCAGGAGGTCGTGAAGATCGAGCGGCAGTACCGCCGGGGCTTCATTACCAACGATGAGCGCTACCGCCTGGTAGTCCAGGCTTGGGAGAAGACCACCAAGGACGTGGCCGACGCCCTGATGGACAACCTGGACCGGTATAACCCCATCTGGATGATGGCGGATTCCGGCGCCCGTGGTTCTATCGCCCAGATCCGTCAGCTGGCCGGTATGCGTGGCCTGATGGCCGATACCTCC
>CATJWI010000015.1 GCA_949744075.1 uncultured Eubacteriales bacterium
AGGGAATAAACAGAAAACCACCAAAGGGAGGGCCTTTCGATGGCCCTCCCTCTGGACTTCCTCCTACCGACCAAAGAGAGGGGGCCCCTCCCTTTGGATTTCTACCCCGGACATATGGGGATTGTTATTCGTGGTCCTTCTTACGATCAGTCTTGAAAGCCTAAATTTGCTGAGGTATCCCTTTCTATCCGTGCCATTCCTGGCAATGGGGTAGGTCCCTGCCGGCTTAGAGCATTTTTTCGACCAAGTGGTTCCTCTTGCCTGCTCGCTCCACCGCTCGCTGGTAGGACGGAACACGATAGAACCTTCGCTGCCTCAACCCCGCCTTTGCATGTTCTATCCAAGGAGGAGGTGCGTGTAAGCAACAAACCACGTTGTTCCTTTCCGCCGCAGGGGCGGCATATATGCCGCCCACCAGGGATGGGAACACCTACCGCCGGGCGACCACAAGGGTCGCCCCTACGGAGGATATGGGAACGGATTGCCACGGGCCCGAAGGGCCCTCGCAATGACGGGTGGGATATGGGATGAGAGACGTGGGGGCCGACGCCTTCGGTGGCCTGGTCAGCCCCGACGCTCCGCCGTGCCCAGGCGGCGTGAATTACGACGAAGCGCATAAAGGTTACGCTGTCATCAGCGGCAGCGGCGCAGGAGGGAGCCTGATGGGCTGTGGCCCCGGCCGGGCAGGCCGGAAAAGGGGTTCATATGCGGCACCCCCTACCATCGGCGCGCCGGGCGGATGATATCCGATCCTACAGGGCCTGGGACTATGAGATCGCCTCGCTGCCTATTTTATAGGTGCTCCAGGTGCCCATCTCGGACCATACCGCCGAGCAGTCGGAGAAATAGTAGGCCCCCAGGGGGGAACGCCACTTTTGGGCGTCGAAGAAAAGGATGGGCAGACCGGAATAGACCTCCCCGTCGTGGTCGTGGTTGAGGGAGAGGGTAAACAGGCAGCCCTCCTCCCACTGGTACAGGGGGCGCTCCCCCTCTGTCACCGCCGTGAGATAGCCCTGCTCCGCCAGCTCCTGGAAGGTCCCCTGGACCACCTGCACCCCGTGGAGCTCCCCGAAGCGCCAGGCCAGGGCGGATTTTTCGCTGTCCAGAAGCCCACCGGGGGCCTGGGACAGGTCCAGGCCGGCTATGGTGATGTCGCTATTGAGGCCCGGGTCCTTCTCCCACAGGTCATCCAGCACCTGGAGGTAGAGCCCGCACAGGTCGTAATAGCTCCCGCCGGGGCACTGGGGGGTGCCGATACTATAGGCGTGGAGCTCGTAGACCTCCCCCAGTTGGCCAGGGAAGCTCTCCTCTATGGCCCCGTCGAAGGAGAGTTCCACCGGCATACCGTCCTTTAGGTCGGAGGGCTCCGCCGGCTCTCCGTCCAGATAGATCAAAATTCCATTATTTGCTAAATCGACAGCCAGTATAGTCCCGTCGGGCTGGACCTCCTCCTTCCCGCGGATCCCGTTGAGGGACAGGCGGTAGACGCTCTTCCCGCCGTGGTGGTTGAGCTCATGGTCATTCAGGGGATGATCCAGCTCGGCCAGCAGCAGCTCCCCCTCCTCTGCCCCGTCCACGATGCGGCAGGACAGCCAGGTGGGCTCCTCGTCCTGGGCCAGACTGGGGGTGGTGGAAGGGTTATCCGGGGCCGGAGACGGATCGGAGGCGGGCTGGGGGGTGCAGCTTGCCAGCAGGCCCAGGCAGAGCAAAATGAGTAGGATACGTTTCATGGTCTCTCCCTCCTTTTTCTTTTTTAGACGCAGGCAGGAAAAATTTGTTCCCAAAGGGGGCATATTCCCCTTGACATTTTCTGCGCGCTTTGTATAATAAACTTATGCTTATATCCTAAACACAAGTTTTGTTGGAGGAGAGGCTATGACGCAGAGGGAGCGGGAGCTGCTCAATTGGATCGCGGAGAATCCTTTGATCTCCCAGCAGGAGCTGGCTGACCGGGCGGGGATCACCCGGTCCTCGGTGGCGGTGCATATCTCCAACCTGATGAAAAAGGGGTATATCGCCGGGAAGGGCTATGTGCTCCGGTCTGCCGCCTATGTGGCGGTGGTGGGGGGCGTCAACATGGACATTGGGGGCCGGTCCGCTGCCCCCCTGGTGGGCGCCGACTCCAACCCGGGTACGGTGCGCATGTCCCTGGGGGGCGTGGGGCGGAACATCGCCCACAACCTGGCCCTGCTGGGGGCGGACGTGCGGATGCTCACCGCCTTTGGGGACGACCTCTACGCCCAGAAGATCGCCGCCTCCTGCGGGGAACTGGGCATCGACATCTCCCAGTCTCTCCAGGTCCCCGGGGGGGCCACCTCCACCTATGTGTTCCTCTCCGGGCCCGACGGGGATATGGCTCTGGCGGTCAGCGACATGGATATCTACGACCACATGGCCCCCCCCTTTCTCCAGTCCCGCCGGGCCCTGCTGGACAACGCCCAGGTGGTGGTACTGGACACCAACATTCCGGCGGAATCGGTGCGTTGGGTCTGCGAAAATATAAAAGCCCCTATCTTTGCCGACCCGGTGTCCACCGCCAAGGCGGAAAAGCTGCGGCCGGTGCTGGGGAGGCTCCACACTTTGAAGCCCAACCGGATCGAGGCGGAGCTTCTCTCCGGGGTGGCCATCACCGACGCCGAAAGCTTGGACCGGGCCGCCCGGGTCCTGCTGGACACGGGGCTCCACCGGGTGTTCATCTCCCTGGGGGGCGACGGGGTCTACGCCGCCGACCGGACCGGGGCCGCCCTCCGGCAGAGCTGCTTCCCCGCCCATATGGTCAACGCCACCGGCGCGGGGGACGCCTTTATGGCCGCCCTGGCCTGGGCCTATCTGGAGGGGGCGGACCTGGCCAGGACCGCCCGGCTAGCCCAAGCCGCTGCGGCCATCGCCATCGAGGGGGCGGAGACCATCAACCCAGCCATGGGCGCCCAGGCGGTGAAGGAGCGCTCCGGCATATAACAACATATCCTACCCATTCACTTTATTTTTTGACAGGAGGAATTTTTCATGGAGCTCAGCAAGTATCTGGACGTATCCCCTGAGGTGGCCCAGGCCATCCGGGACCACAAGCCCGTGGTGGCGTTGGAGTCCACCATCATCTCCCACGGTATGCCCTACCCCCAGAATGTGGAGACCGCTCTGAAGGTGGAGGAGATCATCCGGGAGAACGGGGCCGTGCCCGCCACCATCGCCGTCATCGGCGGACGGCTGAAGGCCGGCTGCACCAAGGAGGAGATCGAGCACCTGGGCAAGAAGGGCCTCAGCGTCACCAAGGCCAGCCGCCGGGATCTGGCGGTGCTGGTGGCCCGGGGAGAGGACGGGGCCACCACCGTCACCACCACCATGATCATCGCCCACAT
>CATJWI010000016.1 GCA_949744075.1 uncultured Eubacteriales bacterium
TCTTGTACATATTGGGGATCATCAGCAGCAGGCCCTGAGAGGCGGTGTAGGTGGTGGTCAGGGCGCCGGCGGCCAGAGAGCCGTGGACGGTGCCGGAAGCGCCAGCCTCAGACTGCATCTCGATGACCCGGACGGGGTTGCCGAAAATGTTCTTCCGGCCAGCGGCGGCCCACTGGTCCACATAGTCGGCCATGGGGCTGGACGGGGTGATGGGGTAGATGCCCGCCACCTCGGTGAACGCATAGCTTACATGCGCCGCCGCGGTGTTACCGTCCATGGATTTGAATTGTCTCGCCATTTTGAACGATTCCTCCTTACTGGTATTCACTTGGGTAAAGTGCTTGAATCGAATTCTCTGCAGCATTCCCATTTTATCACGGGGCTTTGGATTTGTAAACCTCTTGTTGGGGATTTCAGAACGATTTTTCCCGCAAAACCCTTCCATTTTTCTCAAAAAAGAGAGATGCGGGATTTTTTGGACTGAATGGTTTATTTTTGTTTACGAACTGAACGGACCCCAAAAGAGCTGGGGCCCGGCCCAGGGCGCCCAGCGGAATAACAGTAGCATTTTCCCGGGAAATATGCTACAATATCCCCAAAAAGAAAGGGGGACGGGACCCATGATGACCCAAGTGCGCTCTTTGGGCCTCCACGGCGTGGAGGGCTACCAGGTCCTGGCCGAATGTGACCTGTCCGGCGGCCTGCCCAACTTCGAGATCGTAGGCCTGCCCGACGCCGCCGTAAAGGAGGCCCGGGACCGGGTCCGCTCGGCAGTGAAGAACTGCGGCTTCCAGTTTCCCGTCTCCCGCATCACCGTAAACCTGGCCCCCGCCGACCGGAAAAAGGGGGGCACCATGTACGACCTGCCCATCCTGGTGGGCATCCTGGCCGCTCAGGGCCAGCTGCCGCCCCCCGATCCCAACGCCGCCTTTTTGGGGGAACTGTCCCTTTCCGGAGCGGTGCGCAGCATCCCCGGCATGCTGCCCATGGCCCTGGCCGCCAGGGAGGCGGGCATTAAGGCCCTCTTCGTCCCCGCCGACGCCGTCGGCGAGGCCACCCTGGCCAAGGGCCTCACTGTCTACCCCGTGGCCCACGTAAAGGAGTTGGTGGCCCACCTCACCGGCCAGTGTCCCCTCTCCCCCGCGGCCCCCTGGACCCCCACGCCGGGGGACAGCCCCATCCCCGATTTTGCCGAGGTGAAGGGCCAGGAGAACGTGAAGCGGGCCCTGGAGGTGGCCGCTGCCGGCGGCCACAACATTCTGATGATCGGCCCCCCGGGCTCCGGCAAGTCCATGCTGGCCCGGCGGCTGCCCTCCATCCTTCCCTCCCTCAGCGAGCGGGAGGCCCTGGAGGCCACCGCCGTCCACTCGGTGCTGGGCCTCACCACCAAGGACCAGCCCCTGCTGACCCGGCGGCCCTTCCGGTCCCCCCACCACACCATTTCGGCCATGGGTATGGCCGGGGGCGGCAACCCCCTGATCCGCCCGGGGGAGATCTCCCTGGCCCACAACGGGGTGCTGTTTTTAGACGAGCTGCCCGAATTCCACAAGGATGTTCTGGAGGTCATGCGCCAGCCCATGGAGGAGGGCCGGGTCCAGATCACCCGGGCCACAGGCAGCGAGGTCTTTCCCGCCCGGTTCATGCTGGTGTGCGCCATGAACCCTTGCAAATGCGGCTGGTACGGCTATGACCACCGGTGCAAATGTAATCCCAAGGATGTGGAAAAATACCAATACAAGATCTCCGGTCCCCTGCTGGACCGGATCGACCTGATGGTGGACGTTCCGCCCCCCGATTTCGACACCCTGGCCGAAAAGCCGGACGGGGAGCCCTCAGCGGCCATCAAAGCCCGGGTGGACGCAGCCCGGAGCCTCCAGGCCCAGCGCTTCGGCTCCCAGGGAGTCCCCTGCAACGCCCAGATGGGCCGCGGGGAACTGGAGGCCTTCTGCCCCCTGGACAGCGGCTGCCAGTCCATGATGAAGGGGGCCTTTGAGCGCATGGGCCTCACCGCTCGGGGCTACGACCGCATTTTACGGGTGGCCCGGACCATTGCCGATCTGGACGGTAGCCGGGACATCCAGCTGCCCCACCTGGCGGAGGCCCTTCAGTACCGGGCCACCGGGTGGATGGCAAGGTGACCACTTGGCCGCCCTTCTCTCTGCCGTAGGGGCGGCCCCAAGTGGCCCCTCTCATCTACCTCACCTCCGCCCTTGCAATGACGGGGTGGGGGGATGTGGGAGCCGCCGGGCGTTAGAATGATACCCTTTCGGTTTGCAACCCAGGGATAGCCGAGCAGCGCAGGGGCTCTCTACGGTTGTACCGTACCTCGTTGTTTATTCTGCTGGTCTGACGCCCTTCAAAGCTCGGAGTCCAGAACCGCTTTCAAGCGGTTTTACTCGCAAGGAGTACGCCCCATCCGTAAGCGGCAGAGCCGCTGACGGATGGTCTGTGGCCCTGGGCAGGACAACAAAAATCACCTTTCTGCCGAAAGGAAATAGCATGCCAAGTAAACTCCTGCTGCCGGGCGGTCATATGCGGCAGCCTGTAAAAAAGGCCGCGCGGTACATTTGTACCGCGCGGCCTTACTTTTTTCCTTTTTCAGCACAGCTTCGCCCCGGCGGGGATGGCGTCGTCTACCATGATGAGGTGCAGCTTCTCCTCCCCCTGCTCGGTGTGGACCGCCGAGAGCAGCATGCCCTGGCTCTCCTGGCCCATCATCTTCCGGGGGGGCAGGTTCACGATGGCCACCAGGGTCTTGCCCACCAGGTCCTCCGGCTCGTAGAACTTGTGGATGCCCGAGAGGATCTGCCGGTCCACCCCCGTGCCGTCGTCCAAGGTGAACTTCAGGAGCTTCTCGCTCTTCTTCACCGCCTCGCAGGCCTTCACCTTCACCGCCCGGAAGTCGTTCTTGCAGAAGGTGTCAAAGTCTACCTTCTCCTCGGTGAAGGGCTCGATCTCCAAGGGGGGCAGGGCGGCCTTTCTGGCCTCCTCCTGGATGCGCTCCAGCTCGGCAAGCTCCTTGTCCATGTCGATCCGGGGGAAGAGGTTCTCCCCCCGCTTCACCGCCGCGGCGGCGGGGAGAGCGCCCCAGGCGGAAACGCTGTCCCAGGTGCGCAGGCCGGCCTCCGCGCCGATCTGGGTAAAGATCTTCCCGCAGCTCTCCGGCATAAAGGGGGTCAGCAGTACCGTGGAGATACGGATGGCCTCCAAAAGGTCGTACATGACCCGAGCCAGCCGGGGGCCGTTCTGCTCCATGTCCTTGGCCAGGGCCCAGGGGGCGTTCTCGTCGATATACTTGTTGGCCCGCTGGATGACCTTGAAGACCTCCTCCAGGGCCTTGTGGGGGGCGTATTGCTCCATGAAGCCCTCGTACTTGGCCCGGAGGGCGCCACCCAGGGCCTCCAGCTCCCCGTCCTTCTCCGGGTCCGCCGCCTGCTGGGCGGGAAGGGTCCCGTTTTCAAAGTACTTTTCCACCATGGACACCGTCCGGCTCACCAGGTTGCCCAGGTCGTTGGCGAGGTCGGTGTTGATGGTCTGAATGAGCA
>CATJWI010000017.1 GCA_949744075.1 uncultured Eubacteriales bacterium
GAAGCGAGTCGCGGTGGAAAGCGAAGAAATTCCCACCAGAGTGCAGTTTTCGGCGAAGCCGGAAACGGAACGGTGGTGGGAATTTCTGAGCTGGTGCGGGTATGGGGACTCGAACCCCAACGCATCGCTGCACGAGAACCTAAATCTCGCATGTCTACCAATTTCATCATACCCGCATGGCCCTGCTATTGTACCACAGAAAAATCCCTTCCGTCAATCATTGCCTTCCGCCCAAAAAGACATTATAATAGGAAAAGAAACTTTTTCGGGAGGTGCTTCCATGTCCATAGCGATCCCTGCTCCCCGGGTGGCCGCTGTCCACGATCTGGCCGGTGTGGGGCGGTGCTCTCTGGGCGTCATTCTGCCGGTGCTCTCCGTCATGGGCTGCCAGTGCGCCCCCCTGCCCACCGCCCTCCTCTCGGCCAGCACCCTGTTTCCCCCCTCTCCCCGGTTCCTTTTCCGGGACCTGGCCGGGGAGATGGAGACCACCGCCGGCCACTGGGCGGAGCTGGGGCTTTCCTTTGACGCCATTTACACCGGCTTTGTGGGCTCCCTGGAGCAACTGGCTGTCCTGGAGCGGGTATTGGACACCCTGGCGGGGCCGGACACCCTCATCTTGGTGGACCCGGTGATGGGGGACCACGGAAAGCCCTACCGCACCTATACCCCCGCCATGTGCCGGGCCATGGGGGAGCTGGCCCGCCGGGCCCACATCATCACCCCCAACCTCACCGAGGCCGCCCTCCTATTGGAGGAGGACCCTGCCGCCCAGCCCCAGGACCCGGCGCAGCTGCAAATCTGGCTGGAACGTCTCAGCCTGAAGGGTGCCCGGTCTGTGGTCCTCACTGGGGTCCGCCCCCGGCCCGGCCGGGTGGGGGCCGCCTGCTTTGACCGGGAGACTGGAGTCTTCTCCTTCCCCTGCGCCCCGGAGGCCCCCGCCTCCTTCCCCGGCACCGGGGACCTTTTCGCCGCGGTGACCCTGGGCGGGTTGCTCCAGGGGGACGGCCTGAATGACGCCGTCCAGCGGGCTGTGGATTTTGTCAGCGATTGCGTCCAAGTCACTCTGGCCCTGGGCACCGACCCGGCCATGGGGGTGGAATTTGAGGGGCAGATGGGGAAGTTAAAAAGGAAACATTAAAAAATCAAAAGTGATCGGGGCCTCTTCCGCCTTCTTTTCGACGGAGGGGGTTCTTTTTTGTCGCGCACTGGGCGGGCAAAGCCCGCCCCTACAGAGCCCTTTCTCTTCACTCTTCCCTCCCTCTCCCCATAGAATGGATTGGCCGTAGCCACGCTTCGGCTTTCTTCAACTTTGACCGTAAAGGGTGTTTTCATATGGAACATACAGTATGCCTCAGCGAGCTTCGGCCCGGAGAGCGGGGAGTGGTCCAAGCCTTGCGCTCCTCCGGGGCCATGCGCCGGAGGCTCTTGGATATCGGACTGGTAGCGGATACCCCGGTGGAATGCTTGGGCCGCAGTCCCGGAGGGGACCCCGCCGCCTTTCTGATCCGAGGGGCCGTCATCGCCATCCGGGACCAGGATGGCCGGGACGTGCTCCTCCGGGGGGAGTAAGCCATGGGCCTCACCCACACTTCCACCGGCCTGGGCGCGGTGGACGGTGGGCTGTCCATCTGCCGACAGGACCCAACAGATCTGGTGGTGGCCCTGGCGGGCAATCCCAACGTGGGGAAATCCACTCTTTTCAACGCCCTCACCGGCATGAACCAGCACACGGGCAACTGGCCGGGCAAAACGGTGAGCAACGCCCAGGGCCGCTGTGAGCGCGACGGACGGCGCTATGTGCTGGTGGACCTGCCCGGTACTTACTCCCTCATGGCCCACTCCGCCGAGGAGGAGGTAGCCCGGAACTTTCTCTGCTTCGGCGGCGCGGATGCGGTGGCGGTGGTCTGTGACGCCACCTGTCTGGAACGGAACCTGAACCTGGTGCTCCAGACCTTGGAGCTCACCGGAAAAGTCGTGGTCTGCGTCAACCTGATGGACGAGGCCAAACGGAAGGGGATCACCATCGATCTGAACCTTCTCTCTCAGCGGCTGGGGGTCCCTGTGGTGGGCACGGTGGCCCGGGAAAAGAAAAGTCTGGACGCCCTCCTCTCCGCCCTGGACCAGGCCGCGGAGGGGGACGGCTCCCCCCGGGTCATCCCCTACCCTCAGCGGATGGAGGAGTCCATAGCTGCTCTGGAACCTATGCTGACAGAGCGCTGCGGCGGCCGTCTGCCCACCCGCTGGTTGGCCCTGAAGCTGCTGGAGGGAGACGAGACCCTGCTGGCCCAGTGCTCCCAATTCCTGGGCCGGGACCTCTCCGGGGACGTTCCCCTCACGGAGGCCGCCCGGGAGCAACGGCAGGCGCTGGAGGACTGGGGCTTTGACGCCGAGCGGCTCCGGGATTTCATGGTCTCCGCCCTGGTCTCCACGGCCGAGTCCCTCTGCCGGGAGGTGGTCACCTACCGGCAGAGGGGCTACGACCGGCGGGACCGGGCCTTGGACCGGATACTCACCAGCAAGGGCACAGGGTACCCCATTATGGTTGCCTTGCTGGCGGCGGTGTTCTGGCTCACCATCGTGGGAGCCAACTACCCCTCCCAGCTGCTCTCCGCCGCCCTCTTTTGGGTCCAGGACCGGCTCACCGACCTCTTCCTGCTTCTCCGCGCCCCGGAGTGGCTCCACGGGGCCTTGGTGCTGGGGGTCTACCGGGTGCTGGCCTGGGTGGTCAGTGTCATGCTGCCCCCCATGGCCATCTTCTTTCCCCTGTTCACCCTCCTGGAGGATGCGGGCTATCTCCCCCGGATCGCCTACAACCTGGACCGGCCCTTTCGGGCCTGCGACGCCTGTGGAAAACAGGCCCTGACCATGTGCATGGGCTTTGGCTGCAACGCAGCGGGCATCGTGGGCTGCCGGATCATCGACTCCCCCCGGGAGCGGCTGCTGGCAGTGCTGACCAACAACTTTGTCCCCTGCAATGGCCGTTTCCCACCCTTTTGAAAAGGGAAACAGGGGTGGGGTACGGAAACACCATGGGGGACTCTTTTTTGGAAAATATGTCCGACAGCACTTGAAAAACGCCGCCTGTTTTGGTATAATTCGATAAACGGGCCAGTATAGCCCGCCACGCCGGGGTCCGCTCCTCCCGGTAACCATTTTGAAATGTGAGGTAATGGATATGAAAAAGAAACTGCTTGCGCTCCTGCTCTCCTCCGCCATGGTCCTGTCCCTGGCCGCCTGCGGCGGAGGCCAGACCGACTCCACCCCCAGTGCCGCTCCCTCCGAGGGCGGTGAGCCCGCCGCCGAGGCCCTCCAGGTCACTCTGGTGGTGGCCGACAACTTCGGCGACCGCTCCTTCTACGACTCCTCCAAGGAGGGCGTGGACCGGCTGGTGGCCGACAAGGGCATCGAGATGAAGACCATCGAATGCAACGGCGAGAACCACACCACCCAGATGCGCAACGCCGCCGACGCCTCCAAGCCCGGGGACGTGGTGGTCTGCGTGGGCTGGCAGTTCTTCGACATCGAGACCGTGGCTCCCGACTACTCCGATGTGAAGTGGATCTGGATCGACAACGCCACCTCTGCTCCCGTTGCCAACGTGCTGAACATCACCTACGCCCAGAATGAGGGCTCCTTCCTGGCCGGCTA
>CATJWI010000018.1 GCA_949744075.1 uncultured Eubacteriales bacterium
CCGCCGCACCGAGATCGTCTACGAGTACCAGACGGCGGTGGAGGAGGGGGAGGAGCAGGCCCCGGACTACCCGGTGCATGTGTTCCTCTCCCGGGAGGGATACTTGAAGAAGATCACCCCCCAGTCTCTGCGGATGGCCAGCGACCAGAAGTACAAGGAGGGGGACGGCCCCAGCCAGTACTGGGAGGCCAACAACCGGGACGAACTGCTGGTCTTCTCCGACCGCCAGCAGTGCTACAAGACCCGGCTGTCCGACTTCGACGACGCCAAGGCCAGCGTGCTGGGGGACTACCTGCCCACCAAGCTGGCCATGGACCTGGGGGAGACGGCGGTCTGGGCCTGCCTTACCAGCGACTACTCCGGACACCTGTTCTTCTTCTTTGAAAACGGCAAGGTGGCCCGGGTGGAGCTGGCCGCCTATCAGACCCAGACCCGGCGGAAAAAGCTGACGGGGGCCTATTCCGACAAGTCCCCCCTGGTCACCGCCCTCCATTTGAAGGAGGACGCCGAGCTGGCCCTCACCTCCAGCGAGGGCCGGTGCCTGGTGTTCCACACCGCCGTCTTGGCCCCCAAGACCACCCGGAACACCCAGGGGGTGGCGGTCATGACCCTGAAGCCCAAACGGAAGGTAGAGGCGGTCCGCCCCCTGGCCCAGACCGCCATCCAGGACCCCGCCCGGTACCGGGCCCGGTCCCTGCCCGTCATGGGCGCCCTTCTCAGGCCTGAGGACCGGGGGGAGAAGCAGATGTCTTTGTTAGAGGAGTGAGAGGATGAAACGGACCCCGGCGGAGTTGGTCAAAAACTATATCTGGATCCTCATAGGCTCAGCGGTATACGCCCTGGCCTTTGACTGGTGCTTTTCCCCCAACGGCATCGCCTTCGGCGGGGTCACCGGCCTTGCCCAGATCGTCAACTTCTTCCTGCCCCAGGCCACGGTGGGCGTAATGGTCATTGTGTTCAACGTGCCGCTGTTTCTGGCGGGCTGGAAGCTGTTAGGGGGGCACATGCTGGTGTCCTCCCTGGTGGCCATGGCCCTGTCCTCCGTGCTCATCGACCTGTTTAACCTCTGGATCGACTTTCCGCCCATGGAGGACCTGCTGCTGGCCTGCCTGGTAGGTGGGGTGCTGCTGGGGGCGGGGATCGGGATCATCTTCCTCCAGGGGGCCACCACCGGAGGTACCGAGATCGTGGCCAAGCTCCTGAAGCTAAAGCTGGCCTGGCTGCCCATGGGCAAGCTGCTGCTCATCGCTGACCTGACGGTGGTGGCGGCAGTGGCCCTTGTCTTCCGCAACATCGACTCTGCCCTCTACGGCATCGTGGGTATTTTTATCTCAACGAAGGTCATGGACGGGGTGCTCTACGGCCTGGACACCGCCAAGGTGGCTTACATCATTTCCGACAAGTCCGAGGAGATCGCCCGGGTCATCATGGACGACCTGGACCGCAGCGTCACCTATCTGGAAGGGGAGGGGGGCTACTCGGGCCAGTCCAAAAAGGTGATCCTCTGCGCCTTCAAGCAGCGGCAGATCGTGGAGATCAAGGAGACGGTCCGCCGGATCGACCCTGTCGCCTTTATGATCGTCACCGCCTCCCACGAGGTGCTGGGGGAGGGCTTTGGGAGCTACCACAACAACGACCTGTGACAGGAGGAAGGACTATGGCAGACTGGAAAAAGCTGACTGAAAGCTTGGAAAAGCACGGTTTTGAAGTAAAGCGGTTCGCCACCGCCCAAGAGGCGGCGGCCTATCTGGACCGGGAAGTAGATGGGAAGACGGTAGGCATGGGCGGCTCCGTCACCATTCAGCAGATGGACCTGTGCCGGCGGTTGGAGGCCCACAATACGGTATACTGGCATTGGGGAGAGCGGAAACAGCCCGACACCATTGAGAAAGCGGCCCGGGCCGAGGTTTACATCACATCCGTCAACGGCTTGGCGGAGACGGGAGAGCTCATCAACATCGATGGCACGGGCAACCGGGTGGCCTCTACGCTGTACGGCCACAAGCGGGTGATCTTCGTGGTGGGGGCCAATAAGATCGCTCCCAACTATGAAAAAGCCCTTTGGCACGCCCGGAACGTGGCCGCGCCCAAGAACGCCCAGCGGCTGGGGCGGAAGACCCCTTGCGCGGTCAAGGGGGACCGCTGCTACGATTGCAGCAGCCCGGAGCGCATCTGCCGGGGTCTGGTGACCCTCTGGCGCAAGCCCAACGGCATCGAGCGGGCCGAGGTGGTGCTGGTGGAGGAGGAGCTGGGATACTGATAGTTTCAGATAGGAGAGTGGAGATAGGGGATAAAAAGCAGTGTTCCGGCGGAGCCGGAATATAAAAATAGTCCGGCTTCGCCGGACCCCACAACTCCTATCTCATATCTTCTATCTCAAAAGAGGGGGGCTGAGCGCCATGAAAAACCGAATCACCGCCGTGGGGCTTGCCCTTGCTGTGCTTTTCTCTGCGTCGGGCTGCGCCTCCATGCTGGAGCGGTCCTATTCCGCCTCTGCGCCCCATGTGGACCGGCCGGTGACGGCGGAGGACTCCTCGGTGCTGCGGGTGGAGAATTACCGGGAGCTGGTGTCCGCGGTGCTATACCTGGTGGCCCAGGGGGAGGAGACGGGGACCATCCAGCTCCACGGCTATACCGGGGAGGTGGAGGCCGACCTGACCGCGGCCTGCCTGGAGGTGGCCACCGAGGACCCCTTGGGGGCCTATGCGGTGGACTATATCAAGCACGAATTTGCCCAGGTGGTGTCCTATTATCAGGTCACCCTGGCCATCCATTACCGCCGGACGCCGGAGCAGATCCGGTCTCTGGTGAACGTCACGGGGGCGGGCGCCATCCGCTCGGAGCTTCAGGAGGCCCTGTCCCTGTTTTCCCCGGAGGTGGTGCTGCGGGTGGCCTATTTTGCGGAGGATGACGCCTCCATCGCCCGGCTGCTCCGCCAGGCATACTACGATACTCCCGTCACCGCCCTGGGGATGCCCGAGGCGGAGATCGCCCTATACCCCGACGCGGGCCAGGCCCGGGTAGTGGAGGTGCTGCTGACTTACCCCCGGGAGGTGGAGCAGCTGCGCCGGGCGAGCGAGCAGCTGGCCGACGAGGCGGGGGGGATCTCCTCCGCCCTCCGGGGGCTGGAGGCCCGGCCCGCCGCGGTGCGGGCGGCCTCCGAGCTGCGGCGGTATGCCCGATTTGACCCCGAGGCAGGCGCCACCGCCTACGACGCTATCGTGGACGGCACGGCCAACGACGAGGGCATGGCCCTGGCCTATGCGCTACTGTGCCAGCAGGGGGGGCTCAGCTGCGAGGTGGTGGAGGGGGAACGGCTGGGCCAGAGCAGCTTCTGGAACGCCCTTCAATTTTCTGCCGGCGAGCGGCTCTATCTGGACCCGGCCCAGGGGGACGGGTTGCTCCATACCGCCGAGGAGTTCTACCAGGCCGGCTACCGCTGGGCCGACGGTGCCCAGGAGGCGGAGCCCGCCCTGGGAGAGGCGGAGCTGCCCTGAGACAAAAAAGGCCGAAGAAAAGGCAAAAAAGAGTTGACAAAGCAAGGAGATTTGGGTATAATAACACTTGCTTTTCGGACGATTAGCTCAGCTGGTATGAGCATCCGCTTGACGTGCGGGAGGTCACAGGTTCAAGTCCTGTATCGTCCACCAAA
>CATJWI010000019.1 GCA_949744075.1 uncultured Eubacteriales bacterium
AACCACCAAAGGGAGGGCCTTTCGATGGCCCTCCCTCTGGACTTCCTCCTACCGACCAAAGGGAGGGTCCCCCTCCCTTTGGATTCCTACCCCGGACGTGGAGGCAAAACGATTCGCGGTCCTTCTTATGATAAGTCTTGAAAGCCTAAATTTGCTAAGTCATCCTTTTCTATCCGTGCTATTCCTGGCAATGTGGTAGGCCCCTGCCGGCTCAGAGCATTTTTTCGACCTGATGGCTCCTCTTGCCTGCTCGCTCCATCGCTCGCTGGTGGGATGGAACACTATAGAACCTTCGCTGCCTCAACTCCGCCTTTGCGTGTTCTATCCAAGGAGGAGGTGCGTGTAAGCAACAAACCATGTTGTACCCTTCCCTTGTATATAGGGGCGAGCTGTGCTCGTCCGGTGCGCTGTTCCATTCCTCCACGCCCCGTGCGAATACTCTATCCGCCCCTACAAAGCAGAGACCGGAGGTTTCTCCTGTGTAAAATGAATGAAACGACGAGAGAGCCTCTTGCCGCTTCCTCCGGGTGATTCGTAATGTGCCTGGGCAAAAATCAAAGGAGGTCCCCATGACATCCAATGTTCGCATCGCCTGGCTGCGCCGGGAAAGTGTCCTCTTTTTGGACGAAAAAACGGGGCGGCGGGCCGAATTGCCCATCCCCGGCCAGAGCGTTCTCAATATCCCCGCCTATCTCCGGCTGGACGACTGCGCCCAAGCCGACCCCAAGGCCCGCTTCGCCATCTCCTACCCTCAGCTCCGCCAGGCCCTCCATATCCCCGCGGTGGAGCTGTGCCGCCGCCCTTTGGTGATCGCCGTCCCCGATGATATCCAGAGCAGCGAGGAAGCCATGCTCCTCAACTTCGGCATCACCGCCCTGGAGGCTAAGCGGGTCCTCTTTCTCTCCTTCTCCGCTGTGGTCGCCCCCGATATCTCCTTGGGATGCCGAAATTACGCCTCGGTCACCGACACCTTCCGCAGCGTGGCCGTATCCTTCTTTGACGCCCAGGGAAGACCCAGCCGGCTCTTCCTCCCCTATGACAGTTTCGACCAAGCGGCACTGAATGCCGCCCTGGACCGCCTCTGCCCCCAGGGCCGGGCTCCGGTCTATGTGGACGATCTGGACGGCAGCCGCCGCTGGAACCACCTGGGGACCCCAGTGGGGCTGGAGCAAGCCCTGGACCGTCTCCGCGCCGCCCTTTCCCATATCAAATGACCTGTGAAAGGAGTCCTCAATATGAGCCTGTTTGACCGTTTTAGGAAAAAGCCCCCCGACTCCCCCCAGCCCGACCTGCCCCAGTGGCCCCGGCCCCCTAAGGCGGACACCATGTGTCTGCTCCTCATGGACCGGGTACTGGAAAACGTGGACCCGGTGGCCGCCCGCCTTAAGGCCGTCTTTGGGGAAAGCGCCGTCAGTGCCGTGGACCACAGCCATCCCCGGGTCCCCGCCTTTACCGCCACCGTGGACGGTTTGGAGTTCTGGGTCTCCTACCTGCCCATGCCCGTTCCCCCGGATACGGCGGATATTCCCACGGCAGCAAAGTATAGCTTTCTCCTCACGAATGAGGAAAAGGAAGCCTTCTCCTCCCACAAGTCCTTCTGGATGCTGGCCCAAAAGGGCGGCGGCACCTCCCTGCCGGAGAAGCGCCGGGTCTGCTGGACCTTCTCCCTGCTCCTCTCCGCCCTTATGGAACAAGATGGGGCCGTCGGGGTCGATCCGGTGAACCGAGGCGGGCTCCTGGTCAGCAGGCGGCACTACTTACAGCAACGGGAGCTGATGGAGGGCAAGCGCTGGGACAACGGCAGCTTCTTCCCTGTCCCCCTCTGGGTCTGGGTCTACGGCACCACCGGCGACAGCGGCAAGCCCACCATCCAGACCCAGGGTCTGGAAGACTTCGGCCTGCCCGAGTTGGGCTTTTTTAACCCCCAGCGGGAGGTGGGAGAGCTGCTGGACCTGCTCTACTCCATGTCCTGCCTCCAGATCACCGAAAAGCAGCTCTACCGCAACATGGCCCTGGTCCCTCTGGACGAGAAGACCGAGGTGGTCTGCAAGCAGGAGGGGGACGTGCTGTTTTTCATTGGGGCGTAGGCTCTTTTCACAGAAAATGGGCGGGCAAGGCTCGCCCCGCTATAAGGAGGTGACTTTGTGGTTGTGAAGGGCCGTTTCGCGCCCTCCCCCAGCGGGAGGATGCACTTGGGAAATCTGTTTTCTTTTCTGCTGGCCTGGTTGTCTGTCCGCCATGAGGGCGGTACTCTGGTCCTGCGCATCGAGGACCTGGACCCGGTGCGCTGCCAGCCCTCCTACGCCTGGCAGCTTATGGAGGACCTGGAGTGGCTGGGGCTCGACTGGGATGAGGGGGGAGAGGCCGCCTCATACTGGCAGAGCAATCGCAGCCATTTATACGCCAAGGCCTTTGCCGCTCTGGAGGCCCGGGAGCTCACCTACCCCTGCTTCTGCTCCCGCATCCAGCGGCTCAACGAGGCCCCCCATGTCCATGAGGTCTCCCCCTCCTGCCCCTGCGCCGCCCTGACGCCGTCGGAGGCCGCCGCCCGGGCGGCGGAAAAGACACCCAGCTATCGCCTCCGGGTCCCCCACAAAACCATCTCCTTTACCGACGGCCTGCAAGGCCTCTATTCCCAGGACCTGGCCACCCAGTGCGGCGATTTCCCCATCAAACGCGCCGACGGGGCCTGGGCCTACCAACTGGCGGTGGTGGTGGACGATGCGGCCATGGGGGTCACCCAGGTGGTCCGGGGCAGGGACCTGCTCTCTTCCACCCCCCGGCAGCTCTGGCTCTATGAGGCCCTGGGGCTTCCGGCTCCGGAGTTCTACCACGTCCCCCTCCTCCTGGCCCCCGACGGCCGGCGGCTGGCCAAGCGGGACGCCGACCTGGATATGGGGGTCCTCCGGCGGCGGTATGCGCCGGAAGAGCTACTGGGTATCCTGGCCCGGATGGCCGGACAGCAGGAGATGGCCGCTCCGGTATCCGCCGGCCAATTGGCCCGCGTCTTTGACTGGGCCAAGGTCCCACAGGAGGATATTACCGTGGACGCCGCCCTGCTGACGAAAGAGGAAAAGGAGGCGCTTCTATGAAAGACGACTTCAAATTTCAAGTTTCCCGGGAAAAACAACACTTTGATTTTTCCAACCCTGACATGGATGAGGTCTCCCAAGTCTTCAACAACATGTTTGGCGACACCTTTGCCCGGGCGGGAACGGTTATCCCGGACGGCTGCGTTCGGTGTCAGCCCTGCGAGGGTACAGGGCGGGTCATCAAAATAAGGAAGTTTCTTTTAGGTACGTCTAAAACGGTGACCAAAACGCCCTGTCCTTATTGTCAGGGAAAGGGGTATGTGGCAGAGGGATAGTGTGAAACAGGCAGGTCCTTTTGGGAGACCTGCCTGTTGTTTGTTTTTAGGTGGGGGCTTTGGGGGGAAAAATACTTTTGGCCTGCCCCTGTTCGTAGGAGCGGATAGCATCCGCCCGGGGCGTGGAGGAATGGAACAACGCACCGGGCGGGCACAGCTCGCCCCTACGGGGGGAAGGGTACAACGTGGTTTGTTGCTTACACGCACCTCCTCCTTGGATAGAACATGCAAAGGCGGAGTTGAGACAACGAAGCCTGTATAGTGTTCCATCCCACCAGCGAGCGGTAGAGCGAGCAGGCAAAAGGGACTACCTGGTCGAAAAATGCTCTGAGCCGGCAGTTATCAACTCTCATTGCCAGAAATGGCACGGATAGAAAGGGATAGCCCAGCAATCTTAGGCTTTCAAGACTTATCGTAAGAAGGACTACGAATAGCAACCCCCATACGTCCGGGGTAGGAATCCAAAGGGAGGGGAACCCTCCCTTTGGTCGGTAGGAGGAAGTCCAGAGGGAGGGCCATCGAAAGGCCCTCCCTTTGGTGGTTTTCTGTTTATTCCCTCTTAGTGAGCAAAGCG
>CATJWI010000020.1 GCA_949744075.1 uncultured Eubacteriales bacterium
ATTCCTACCCCGGACGTATGGGGGTTGCTATTCGTGGTCCTTCTTACGATAAGCCTTGAAAGCCTAAATTTGCTGGGCTATCCCCTTGTACCCGTGCCATTCCTGGCAATGGGGTAGGTCCCTGCCGGCTCAGAGCATTTTTTCGACCAAGTGGTCCCTCTTGCCTGCTCGCTCCTCCGCTCGCTGCTAGGACGGAACACTATAGAAACTTCGCTGCCTCAACCCCGCCTTTGCGTGTTCTATCCAAGAAGGAGGTGCGTGTAAGCAACAAACCACGTTGTACTCTTCCCCCCCGTAGGGGCGAGCTGTGCTCGCCCGGGGCGCTGTTCCTTCCCTACACGCTCCACCTTTTTCACTTTCCCCTCCTCTTTGGCATAGAATGACTCGAAAACCGGGCAGGAACTCTCCCGCCCCCAAAAGGAGGAATCCCCATGAACGAGACCCAGGCCGCCCAGCTGGACCAGGCCGCCTTTCAGCGGGTGTGGAACCGGGTGATGCCCCAGGACCGGCCCGACTGTCCCTTTACCCTGGAGCCCCCCGCGGAAGCCCCCCAGGCTCCCCAAGCCGCCCCGGCCCAGACCGTTATGGCCCCCATGGTCCGCCAGGCTGAACCGCCCCAGCAGCCTCCCCTCTGCCTGGGGGAGACCAGCGCCCCCGAGCTGCCCACCCTGGAGGCCCTACTGACCCTCATCACCGACAGCTTCCGGGCTTACCGGGCCCTCTCCCTCCGGGCGGGCCGCACCGGACGCAGGACCCTCCTCTCCACTCTGGCCGCCGCCAAGAACCAGCAGGCCCGGCGGCTCTCCGCCGCCCACTTCCTCATCTCGGGCCGCCGGTTCGTCCCCCAGACCACCGCCGCACCCGCCCCGTCCTCTCTGCCCCTGGCCCTCCGGGAGCGGTTCCAGGCCGAGCAACGGACCGCCCAGGCCCTCCTCTCTGCCGCCCAAGCTGCCTCCGATCCCTGCCTGGCCGACCTCTACCAGGCCCTGGCCGCCGAGTGCCGCACTCACGCCGCCCAACTGAGAAGCTGGTTGGAAGACGCATAAGAAAACGAGCTGTATTTTCTTCTTCAGAAAATACAGCTCGTTTTTTACACCTCTTGAGACTCCGCCTCTTCAAAGGCCTCCACCGCCTGGGCGTCAGCCTCCTGGCGCTCCTGGATGGCCTCCTTAAGGATCATGTCCTTCACCTTCATCAGCCGGATGGTGGCCGAGCGCTCGTTCTCATCCAGCTTCATGGAGATATACTTGATGGCCTCCTCCATCTGGGGGATCTTCACATACTCCAGGGCGTTGACCCGCCGGCGGGTCTTCTCGATCTCCCCGGCCAGCAGCTGGGAGGTCTTCTCCACCTCGGCCAGCCGGAGCATGTCCTGAAAGACTTGGGACAGCAACTCCACCGCCTCGTCCAACTCCCCGGAGGTGGAGGCAAAGCTGTAAGGGCAGGGGTTATCCCCTTCGCTCTCGCTGGTCTGGAACCGGTAGACGGGCACATCCACCGACATGATGTTTTGAAACTCCATCTGGAGGGACACCGACTTTCTGGGATACAGGATGGCCTGCTCCAGCATCTCGGGGGACATGAC
Source organism: uncultured Eubacteriales bacterium (assembly GCA_949744075.1). Taxonomy (GTDB): domain Bacteria; phylum Bacillota; class Clostridia; order Oscillospirales; family Oscillospiraceae; genus Vermiculatibacterium. The sequence continues at coordinate 1,586 of CATJWI010000020.1, forward strand.
CGCTGAGGCGGCGGCAAAGGCGGCGTTGGCCCTGGTCAGGCCCTCCTCCACCCGGGCGCGGATAGCCCGGTTTTCCCGGACAGTCTCCATAAACTGCTTCATCAGCTCGTCCCGCTTGTCCTTGAGCAGCTTATGGCCCCGGCTGGCGGTGCGCAGGCGACCCTTGAGCCGGGTCAGCTCCATCCGGGTGGGATTTACATTGATGGCGGGCATCGCTTACCCCTCCTTCTTCGGAAGGTATGCGTCGATAAATTCCGTCTTGATCCGCTTCAGTTCCGACTTGGGCAGGATAGACAGCAGCTCCCAGCCGATGTCCATGGTCTCGATAATGTCCCGGTTCTCGTCGGGGCCCTGGGACACATAGCGCTTTTCGAATTCGTCGGCGAACTTGGCGTAGAGAAGGTCGGTGGGGCTCAAGGCCGCCTCGCCCAGAATGGACATGAGCTCCTTGTTCTCCTTGCCCGTAGAGTAAGCGGCAAAGAGCTGGTTCATGACCCCGGCGTGGTCCGCCCGGGTCTTCCCCTCGCCGATGCCCTTATCCTTCAGACGGCTGAGAGAGGGAAGAACGTCGATGGGTGGGTTGACGCCCCGGCGGAACAGCTCCCGGGAGAGGATGATCTGCCCCTCGGTGATATACCCCGTGAGGTCGGGGATGGGGTGGGTCTTGTCGTCCTCGGGCATGGTCAGAATAGGGATGAGGGTGATGGACCCGGGCTTACCTAACTGCCGGCCCGCCCGTTCATAGAGGGTGGCCAGGTTGGTGTAGAGATAACCGGGATAACCCCGGCGGCCGGGGACCTCCTTCTTGGCGGCGGAGACCTCCCGCAGGGCCTCGGCGTAGTTGGTGATGTCGGTCATGATGACCAGTACATGCATATTCTTCTCAAAGGCCAGATACTCCGCGGCGGTGAGGGCCATCCGGGGGGTGGCGATGCGCTCCACGGCAGGGTCGTTGGCCAGGTTGGTAAACAGCACCGTCCGGTCGATGGCCCCGGTGCGGCGGAACTCCTCCACGAAGAAGTTGGACTCCTCAAAGGTGATGCCGATGGCGGCAAAGACCACGGCGAAGTTGGCGCCCTCGTCCCCCAGCACCTTGGCCTGGCGGGCAATCTGGGCCGCCAGATTGGCGTGGGGCAGGCCGGAGCCGGAGAAGATGGGCAGCTTCTGCCCGCGGACCAGGGTATTCAGCCCGTCGATGGTGGAAATACCCGTTTGAATAAATTCGTTGGGATAATCGCGGGCCGCCGGGTTCATGGGCAGGCCGTTGATGTCCCGGTAGGCCTCGGGCATAATCTCCGGTCCGCCGTCAATGGGCTGGCCCATGCCGTTAAACACCCGGCCCAGCATGTCGCTGGACACACCCAGCTGGAGGGGATGGCCCAAAAAGCGGATTTTGGATTCAGCCAGGTTGATCCCCGCGGAGGATTCAAAGAGCTGGACCACGGCGTTGTCGCCGTTGACCTCCAGCACCTGGCAGCGGCGCAGGGAGCCGTCGGGCAGCTCGATCTCGCCCAGCTCGTCATAGGTGACGCCGCTGACCTTGCGCACCACCATCAAAGGGCCGTTAATCTCCTGAATGGTACGGTATTCCCGAATCATGCCTCTGCACCTCCTTTGACCACCGCCGCATCAATCTGCTGGGCCATCTCCCGCTCCATCTCCGCGTAGACGGCGGGGTATTCCCCGTCGGGCACGCTCTTGGCCCGGCCCATGCGCTCCCGGAAGGGGATGTTGAACAGGTCGTTAATCTGAGCGCCCTTCTCAATGGCGGCGCGGCAGAGCCGGTCGTACTCCAAAATCATGGCGAGCATCTTATCCTGCCGCTCGTAGCTGGAGTACCAGTCCACCTCCATAAAGCCGTTCTGCTGGAGGAAATCCTCCCGCAGCATTTTGGCGGTTTCCAAGGTCAGCTGGTCGCCGGGGGACAGGGAGTCCTTGCCTACCAGCTGGACAATCTCGTTGAGGCTGGCCTCCTCCTGGAGGATGCTCATGGACTTCTCCCGGTTGACCATGAACTGCTTGCCCAGATGCTCGTCATACCAGGGCTTCAGAGTGTCCAGGTACAGGGAGTGGGAGCTGAGCCAGTTGATGGCGGGGAAGTGGCGGCGGTAGGCCAAAGAGGCGTCCAGCGCCCAGAACACCTTGACGATGCGCATGGTGGCCTGGCTGACGGGCTCGGACAGGTCGCCGCCGGGCGGGGAGACCGCGCCGATAGCGGTCAGAGAGCCCCGGCGCTCCTCGTCGGAGCCCAGACACTCCACCATACCGGCCCGCTCGTAGAACTGGGCCAGGCGGGAGGACAGATAGGCGGGGTAGCCTTCTTCGCCGGGCATCTCCTCCAGGCGGCCGGACATCTCGCGCAGGGCCTCGGCCCAGCGGGAGGTGGAGTCGGCGATTACGGCTACGTCATAGCCCATATCCCGGAAATACTCGGCAATGGTGATGCCGGTGTAGATGGACGCCTCCCGGGCGGCCACGGGCATATCGGAGGTGTTGGCGATGAGCACC
>CATJWI010000021.1 GCA_949744075.1 uncultured Eubacteriales bacterium
CAGAGTATAGGTCTCCCCGTCCAGGGCCTTGTAAGAAAGGCGCACCGCCCGGGCCTTGATGGTGATGCCCCGCTCCCGCTCCAGGTCCATGTTATCCAGGAGCTGGGACTCCATTTCCCGCTGCTCCACCGCCCCGCACAACTCAATGAGCCGGTCGGAGAGGGTGGACTTGCCGTGGTCGATGTGGGCGATGATGGAAAAGTTGCGAATTTTGGATTGGTCGGTCATATTGGAATACCTCCGTGAGGTGGGATAAAGGTAGGGGCGGCTGCCTACAGCCGCCCGCTCCGCATAGCACAGCCTTCAGACCGCTGTTCACGACGGCCCCTACAGGTTATTTCTTTCCCTTTTCTCTTCCCTCCACGGCCTTATTTACCCGCTCCCCCGTGGTGTGGACGATCTGGAGCAGGGACTGGTAGGCCTGGGGATAGCCGTCGTGCAGGTCGTTGTTCTGCATGGGGGGGAAAGAATCCTTCCCCTTGTCCTTCACCTGCTCGTTGAGGGCGTCCAGGTAGTCCGCCTCGGCATAGATCATGTCGGCGTCGGTACAGCCAGCCAGGAAGTGGGCGGGGGAAATAGAGAAAAAGTCCTCGTTCTGGGTGCCGGGGGCCCGGTAGAGGTGCCGGAACATCTTGTAGACCGCGGCGGACAGGTAATTGGAGCAGGCGGCCACCGCCCCCCGGCTGCCCGTCTTGCCCAGCAGGTCGAACAGCAGGTCCAAGGAGTTGACCAGCAGCTTCTTATTCAGGGTAGCCACAATGCTGCCCCGGAGCACATTTCCCTTCTCGGCGGAGGCGTCATAGAGCTCTTCGGGGTCGATGGTGGCCCCGTTCCGGCTCATGCTGCGGCCCAGGAGGAAGTCGGCGGAGACCCGGTAATAGTCGCAGGCCTTGCGTACAAAGGCGAGGCCCGGCTCCCGGGCGCCGTTTTCATAGTGGGACAGCAGGGCCTGACTGATGCCTAAGTCCTTGGCGGCCACGCGCTGACTCACGCCCCGCTCCCGCCGAAGCAGGGACAATGACCGGGCAAAATCATGATTGGTTTCCATTTGCTGTACGCTCCTTTTCGGACGTGTGGGGCCGCCCGGTTAATGATGAAAAGATGGTTCATTTTTCAATCTGCAAAATGTAATGGGTCCCTGCCGGTTTTGGATACATTTTGGGGTACATCATTACAACAAGTATAGTATATCCAAGTCAATACCCTTTGTAAAGAAAAATTTTGTGAGAAATCTGCTGGTTTTCCGTTGAGTTTTTCTATAGGGTGGGTGTATAATAGAAAAAATCAAATTGCACACGCAAAATTTGGAATCATTGGGAGGAAAAAGAACAACATGGAAAATTTCGGATTTGGCGCCATGATCGACAAGCTGAAGAAGGCCCCCAAGACCATTGTCTTCACCGAGGGCACCGACCCCCGCATCCTGGAGGCCAGCGCCCGGCTGCTGGCGGGCACCTGGTTGACCCCCATCCTGGTGGGCCGGGAGAATGAGGTGTGGCACGCCGCCGAGGAGGCGGGCTTCAACATCCGGGGGGCCACCATCATCCACCCCGAGTCCTACGAAAAGATGGATGAGATGGTCTACCGCATGAGCGAGCTGCGCAAGGGCAAGATGACCGAGGAGCAGTGCCGGGAGACCCTGCGCCAGCCCAACTACTTTGGTACCATGCTGGTGGCCATGGGGGAGGCCGACTGCCTGCTGGGCGGCGCCACCTACTCCACCGCCGATACCGTCCGCCCCGCCCTGCAGCTGATCAAAACCAAGCCGGGCAACAAGATCGTCTCCTCCTGCTTCATTCTGGTCCGCCCCCACGCTACCGGCGACCGGGAAGTGCTGGCCATGGCCGACTGCGCCATCAATATCAAGCCCACCGAGGACGAGCTGGTGGAGATCACCACCGAGGTGGCCCACTGCGCCCGGGTCTTCGGCGTGGAGCCCAAGGTGGCCATGCTGTCATACTCCACCAAGGGTTCCGGCTCCGGTGAGGACGTGGACAAGATGCGCCACGCCTTTGAGAAGGTGCTGGAGACCAAGCCCGACTTCGAGGTGGAGGGCGAGCTGCAGTTCGACGCCGCCGTCTCCCCCCGGACCGCCGCCACCAAGTGCCCCGGTTCCACCGTGGCCGGCTACGCCAACACCTTTATCTTCCCCGACATTAACGCGGGCAACATCGGCTACAAGATCGCCCAGCGCCTGGGCTCCTTCGACGCCTATGGCCCCATCCTGCTGGGTCTGAACGCGCCGGTAAACGACCTGTCCCGTGGCTGCAACGCCCAGGAGGTCTACTCTATGGCCATCATCACCGCGGCGCTGAGTTGAGAAAAAGAAAAAACGGGGCCACATGGTACGGATGTACCGCGTGGCCTTATCTTTTTCCCTAAACTTTTGTAGGGGCCGGTGTCCCCACCGGCCCGGCGGGGTTTTCTCGCCTGGTTTGTATTCCCTTTCGGCGGAAAGGTAATTTTGTTCTTCCCACTCAGACCCCAAGATAAACCCCGTAGGGCGCGACGCCCTCGGCGCGCCGATGGTAGGGGTGCCGTATGATATGAACCTCTTTTTCGGCCTGCCCGGCCGAGGCCACAGCCCAGCCGTTGGCGGCTCTGCCGCTTACGGATGGGTCGTACTCCTTGCGAGTAAAACCGCTTTCTGGACTGCGCCGCCGCAAAGTCCGCTTAGCTCCGCTTCCGCCTGCGGCGAAAGCGCCACCCGCTCCCTTGTTCGCCCTTTCCCCACAAAGTCATTTGACTTTGCAGGGCCCCAAAAGGGCAGTAGAACATGCTCTCTCCTCTGTGCCGCTGCCGCTGACAGCAGCGGAACCTTTAAGCGGTTCGCTGCAATTCACGCCGCCTGGGCGGGAGGGATTGGGGGCGGCGCGTCAAGAATGCCGCGCCCTACGGTTTTTGGGAAGATAGAGGGCCGGATCACCCCGGCCCTTTCAGGTTCTCGCAACGACGGGGGGTGAGGCGGGGAAGGGGCGCATGGAGGTAATTTAAAAATCAGGCTACCGCCCTCCATACTTCTCCCCATCAAACTGGCCCTTGACGAAGCCCTCAAAAGGTGGTAGAATGGCCACACATTGGCAAGGAGCGGGAAGAGTAAGCGTCCAGCCCAGCAGAAGAGAGGGACCGGCCGGTGCGAGGTCCCCTGGGAAGCGCCCAAGGCGCCCGTGAGCCGTGGGGAGGAAATGCCCCGCCGGTCCCCGCCGTTACCGGGTCAGAGTGTCCCCCTATGGGGGAAATTCAGGTGGAACCACGGACAAAAGGAAGCGCGGAGAAACGGCCTGGCCGTCTCCCAGTGCGACAGCTTTGTTCGCCCTGAGCCAAAACATTTGGCTTGGGGTATTTTTTTATCCCCGAGCCCCATTGAAAGGAGCTTTTTTATGAAGAACACCGAAAAGACCATGGAAAAGATCGTCACCCTCTGCAAGGGCCGGGGCTTTATCTTCTCCGGCTCCGAGATCTACGGCGGCCTGGCCAACACCTGGGATTACGGCCCCCTGGGCGTGGAGCTGAAGAACAACGTGAAGCGGGCCTGGTGGAAGAAATTCGTCCAGGAGAACCCCTACAACGTGGGCCTGGACGCCGCCATTCTCATGAACCCCCAGGTCTGGGTGGCCTCGGGCCATGTGGGCGGCTTCTCCGACCCCCTCATGGACTGCAAGGAGTGCAAGGAGCGGTTCCGGGCCGACAAGGTCATCGAGGACTGGTGCCAGGAGAACCACTTTGACCTGGGCCATAGCGTGGATGCCATGAGCCAGACCCAGATGAAGGAGTTCATCGAGGAGCACAACATCCCCTGCCCCACCTGCGGTAAACACAACTGGACCGACATCCGCCAGTTCAACCTGATGTTCAAGACCTTCCAGGGGGTCACCGAGGATGCCAAGAACGCGGTGTACCTGCGGCCTGAGACCGCCCAGGGCATCTTTGTCAACTTCCAGAACGTCCAGCGCACCACACGCCGGAAGCTGCCCTTCGGCGTGTGCCAGGTGGGCAAGTCCTTCCGGAACGAGATCACCCCGGGCAACTTTACTTTCCGCACCCGGGAGTTCGAGCAGATGGAGCTGGAGTTCTTCTGCCAGCCGGGCACCGAGCTGGAGTGGTTCGCCTACTGGAAGAAATTCTGCCACCAGTGGCTGCTGGACCTGGGTATGAAGGACGAGAACCTGCGCCTGCGGGACCAC
>CATJWI010000022.1 GCA_949744075.1 uncultured Eubacteriales bacterium
GGGCGCAGAAGCCGGTCATGTTCTTGGACTTGACGATGATGTCTTTGAGGATCTTGTTCATGGCGGTGCCGATGTGGATGTTGCCGTTGGCGTAGGGAGGGCCGTCGTGAAGGACGAACTTGGGCTTGCCCTCGTTCCGGGCCACCATTTTTTTGTAGAGGTCCTTCTCCTCCATGGCCTTGAGCATCTCCGGCTCCCGCTTGGGCAGCCCCGCCCGCATGGGAAAGTCGGTCTGGGGAAGGTGGACGGTGTTGTTGTAATCCATGGGTATTGTCTCCTTTATGTGAAATGGGTTTTATCCTTACCAAATATGGATGGTCTGGGTGAATACGTCGGAGCCGTCCTTCCGGGCGGCGATCTCTATGGCGCAGGGGACCACGCTCTTCTCCCGGTACTGGGGCCGGCAGGAGTAGCCGTTGACCTTACCCTGGAGCAGAAGCTGCTCCACCTGGTCGTCAAAGCGGTCCTTCAGCTCCACGATGGCGGCGGGGGCGAAGATCCGGTTCTCCACCCCCTGGGCCCCGCCGAAGCGGAGGGGCATCAGATAGAGGGGCGCGAGAGCCCCAGCCTTTGCCAGGGCCTGGGCCTTCTCCATGGAGTCGATTTGGAGAAAGTCCGGGGGTGCCTCCGGTTTTTTCTTGAATTTGTCAAATAGGCCCACGGTTCGATCCCTCCCATACAAAAAGCGCCCCTGTCTCCTGTAAGAGACAAAGGCGCAAACCTCTGCGGTACCACTCTTATTGCCATGCCGGGGCATGACCGCTCGACGGCCGGTAACGGGGCCAACCGGGCCCGCTTACTGTGGTTCGGCGGGCCGCTCAAAGGGGATATTCCCAGCCCCTCCCGTCCGCCTTTCACCAAACGGCGGCTCTCTTTGCGGTGCGGGGATGGTACTCGTCCTTCTCAACGCGTTATCTTGTTGCATTTTATCCGCTTTTCCGCTATCTGTCAAGGGGAAGGTGGGTTTTCAAGGGGATTTTGTTAAGCCGTCCGGTTTTCCCGTCCGGCAACGGGGCTTCACATGGTATGCTGTTCCCTTTCGGCGGAAAGGAAATTTGGGTGGTTCCCCGTAGGGCGCGACGCCCCCGGCGCGCCGGTGGTAGGGGGTGCCGTATAATATAACCCTTTTTTCGGCCTGCCCGGCTGGGGCGTACTCCCTGCGGGTAAAACCGCTTGAAAGCGGTTCTGGACTCCGAACGGAAAAGGGCGGTGGACCGGTGGGATGAACAGCGAAATACGGTACAACCGTAGAGAGCACCAACGCTGTAAGGCTATCCCTCGGTTGCAAGCCTACAGGATATCGTTCTAACGACCGGCGGCACCCTCAAGGCGACCTGTGATCCCTCTTGCGCCGCTGCCGCTGATGACAGCGTAACCTTTGGATCGTTCGTTGAATTTCACGCCGCCTGGGTACGGCGGGGTGACGGGGTGGGAATGGGATTGCAGGCGGGCGGCAGTCAGGTGATCTCCTGGGCCTTGCAAAGCTGGGCGAACTCGCCGCCTTTGGACACCAGCTCCTCCCAGGTGCCCAGCTCCAGCACCCGGTTGTCGTCGATGACGGCGATGCGGTTGGCCGAGCGGATGGTGGACAGGCGGTGGGCGATGATAAGGGTGGTACGGCCCTTGGCCAGCTCGTCGAAGGCCCCCTGGATGCGGTGCTCGGTGACGGTGTCCAGGGCGGAGGTGGCCTCGTCCAGGATGAGGACCGGGGGGTCTTTCAGGAATACCCGGGCGATGCTCACCCGCTGCTTCTGGCCGCCGGAGAGCATGACGCCCCGCTCCCCCACATAGGTCTGGAAGCCGTCGGGCATGGCCATTACGTCGTCAAAGAGCTCCGCCCGCTTGGCGGCGGCGTAGACCTCCTCCTCGGTGCAGCCGGGCTTGCCGTAGGCAATGTTGTCGTAGATGGTGCCGGCAAAGAGGAATACGTCCTGCTGGACCACGCCGATGTTCCTGCGCAGGGACCCCAGGGTCAGCTCCCGCACGTCTCTGCCGTCCAGACGGATGCTGCCGGCGGTCACGTCGTAGAACCGGGGGATGAGCTGGCAGAGGGTGGACTTGCCACCCCCCGAGGGGCCCACCACTGCCATAGTCTCCCCGGCGGGGATGTGGAGGTCGATGTCCTCCAGGACGGTGGGCTGGCTGGGCCCGTAGGAAAAGCTCATGTGCTCCAGGTCGATCTCCCCCTTGAGCTGTCCGGCGTCCACGGCGTCGGGGGCGTCAGCGATCTCGGGCTGGGTCCGCATGAGCTCCACAAACCGGGAAAAGCCCGCCATACCCTGCATGAACTGCTCTACAAAGGCGGAGAGCTTGCGGATGGGGGTGATGAAGGTGGTGACGTAGAGGGAGAAGGTCACCAGATCCACGTAGTCCAGCTCCCCCCGGATGAGGAAGAGGCCTCCCGCGGCGATGACCAGGACGGGGAGGATGCCCATGCACAGCTCCATGCCCGAGTGGTAGATGGCCATGGACTTGTAGTAATTCCGCTTGGCGTCCCGGAACTGGTGGTTGGAGGCGTTGAACTTCCGCTTCTCCTCGGCCTCGTTGGCGAAGGCCTGGGCGGTACGGATGCCCGAGATGGAGGACTCCACCTCCCCGTTGATGACGGCCAGCTTGGCCTTGACTGCCCGGGAGGCCTGGCTCATCCGCCGGCGCTGGAGGATGGTAAAGATCAGGAAGATGGGCACCACGGCGAAGACGATAAGGGCCAGCTGCCACTGGATGGTGAGCATGACGCAGAAGGCGCCGATGAGGGTGACGGTGGAGATAAACAGGTCCTCGGGGCCGTGGTGGGCAAGCTCGGTGATCTCGAAGAGGTCCCCGGTGACCCGGCTCATGAGCTGGCCGGTGCGGTTGTGGTCGAAGAAGGAGAAGGACAGGGTCTGCATGTGCTCGAAGAGGTCCCGGCGGATGTCCGTCTCGATCCGGGCCCCCAGCAGGTGGCCCCAGTAGGTGACGATGAAGGTGAACGCCGCCTTACACAGGTAGGCGGCCCCCAGGATGGCCATAAGGGCGAAGAAGGCGGAGAAGAGTCCCTGGGGCAGCAGCTCGTTGAGGGCGTAGCGGGAGGCCATGGGGAAGCTGAGGTCTACCAGGCACACCCCCAGGGCGCAGGCCATATCCAGCAGGAAGATGGGCATATGGGGTTTATAGTAAGACGCGAAAATGGACAAATAGCCCTTGTGGGCCATCTCTTGGCTTGTCATAAGACTGCCTCCGTTCTTGGGAAATCATACCTTTGATTGACAAAGGCAGACATGTCCCAGAGGACCCCGAAGAGTGCGCTGGCGGCGTTCCCGCCCTACAAACCCCTGTCTTCCCTTGTCAATCAAAGGTAATAATTTAGTATATCGCAAAAGAGGCAAAGGTGTCAACGGTCCCGGCAAGAAAAGCGGGCCCGCCTTTTCCCCAACTTTTCCTTGCTTCTTCCCCCATTCTATACTAAAATATCCTTTATCCAAGCGATACTACCAAGGGGAGGAACCTACCCATGAACGATATCATCCTTTTAAAATTGGGCGAATTGGTCCTGAAGGGGCTGAACCGCCACACCTTTGAAGAGAAGCTCATGTCCAACGCCAGGAGGAGGCTGGGCCACTGCGGGGGGAAATTCAAGGTCACTACCAAGCAGTCCATCACCTATGTGGAGCCCCAGTCCGACGAGTGCGACGTGGACGCCGCTTTTGAGGCCATGAAGAAGGTTTTCGGCGCTGCCGGGGTATGCCGGTGCCGGGCCTGCGAGAAAGACAAGGACGTGATGCTTGCCGCCATCCGGGAGTTTTTGGCCCCTCAGCTCATGGCGGCCAAGACCTTTAAGGTGGAGTGCAAGCGTTCGGACAAGGCCTTTCCCCTGAACTCCATCCAGCTGGCCCAGTATCTGGGCGGGGAGCTGGACGAGCTTTACCCCCACCTCACCGCCGAGATGCACCATCCCGACCTCACCGTCTATGTGGAGGTCCGGGACGACGCCGCCTTCGTCCACGGGGAGACTGAGCCCGGGGCGGGGGGGCTGCCCGTGGGCATGGGGGGCAAGGCGGTGAGCCTTCTGTCCGGGGGCATCGACTCCCCTGTGGCGTCCTGGATGATGGCCAAGCGGGGGGTGAGTCTGGACATGGTCCACTTTTTCTCCTACCCCTACACCTCGGAGGAGGCCAAGCAGAAGGTCCTGGACCTGGCGAAACTGCTGAC
>CATJWI010000023.1 GCA_949744075.1 uncultured Eubacteriales bacterium
AAGCGAGCTTAGAGGGAGTTAATGCCGCGAAGCGGTTGAGGGTCCGAGAGGCCGCTTTTGGCAGCAAAAGCGGTCTTTCGGGAATCTCAGTTTGCAATGTAGAAACCAGGAGGGCTAAACGTGGTAGCGCCTCCGCAAGAAAGAAGAACGGATCACCACAGCCCCTTTGGGTCCTTGCAATGACGGGGGGGTGGAGGTGAGAAAGGTGAGAGGGTGCGGGCGACCACAAGGGTCGCCCCTACGGAGGCGGTAAGCGGAGGAAGATTTACGCACATAAGAAAGAGGGACCGCTTAAAGCGGTCCCTCTTGTCGTTTGAAGCATGGGATATCCCCATCGTGGGCCATGGGGTCAGGAGAGCTGGGCGATGCCCTGCTCCATGCGGCGCAATGTTTCCTCCTTGCCCAGCAGCTGGCACAGCTCCACCGCTCCGCCGGGGGTGACGGCCTTGCCGGAGAGGGCGGTGCGCACCGGCCACATGATCCGGCCGTTTTTCAACTCATGGGCGGCAGCCAGGTCCACCAAGGCGTCGTGGATGGCGTCGTAGGTCCAGTCGACGAGGCCTTCCAGCACGGGAAGGGTCAGCTTCAGGGCCTCCAGGGAATTGGCCTCGTCGGTTTTCATCTTCTTGGGGCAGTAAAGCTCGTTGGAGTACGACCGCAGGGTGTCAAAGAAATCCACCTGGGGCGCGATGTCCAGCAGGGTGTCGCACCGGCCTTGGACCAGGGGGGCCACCAGCCTCAGGTCCACCTGGGGGGCGTGGATGGCCTGCTTCAGGTAGGGCTCGGCCACCTGGAAGAAGGCCTCTGGCTCCATGGCCCGGAGGTAGTGGGCGTTGAAGTAATTGAGTTTTTCCCGGTCGAAGATGGCGGGGGATTTGGAGATACCGGCGACGTCAAAAACCTGGGAGAGCTCCGCCAGATCGAAGAACTCCCGTTCCGCGTTCTCCCCCTTGGGAGCCCAACCCAGCAGGGCCACGTAGTTGAGGATGGCGGGGGTGAGGTAGCCCTGGTCCTTCAGGTCCTCGTAGGAGGGGTCCCCGTGGCGCTTGGACATCTTGTTGTGGGCGTCCCGCATGACGGGGGAGCAGTGGATGTACTCGGGGACAGTCCAGCCGAAGCCCTCGTAGAGCAGATTGTATTTGGGGGCGGAGGAGAGGTACTCGCTGCCCCGGACCACGTGGGTGATGCCCATCAGGTGGTCGTCCACCACGTTGGCGAAGTTGTAGGTGGGCAGACCGTCCCGCTTCAGCAGCACCTGGTCGTCCAGGGTGGCGTTTTCCACGGTGATGTCTCCGAAGCTGGCGTCGTGGAAGGTGGTTTGGCCCTCCTGGGGGATGCGCTGGCGGATCACAAAGGGTTCCCCGGCCTCCACCCGGGCCTTGGCTGCCTCAGGGGAGAGCGCACGGCAGGGGTCTTCGGTCTTGGCGAAGTTGCCGGAGTCCTCGGCGGATTCGGCCTTATCGCAGAAGCAGTAATAGGCGTGGCCCTTTTCTACCAGAAGGTGGGCATACTTGGCATAGAGGTCCTTCCGCTGGGTCTGGATGTAGGGACCTACGGGACCGCCGATATCGGGGCCCTCGTCCCAGGTGAGGCCGCACTCCTTGAGCGTGTTATAGATGACCTCGGTAGCTCCTTCCACCAGTCGGCCCTGGTCGGTGTCCTCGATCCGCAGGATGAACCTGCCTCCCTGGTGCCGGGCAATGAGCCAGGTGTAGAGGGCGGTGCGGAGGTTGCCCACATGCATATACCCGGTGGGCGATGGGGCGAACCGGGTGCGGACCTCTCCAGTGGGAATGGGCCGCTCCATTTCTTCAAACCATGACATATCCATGATAAATTCCTCCAAACAAAGTGGCGTCTAAGGCTATTTCACCGAAATGCAAATGCTCCGCAGTTTGCATTCAAGGAGCGGCGCAAAGAACTGCTAAACTCGCTTCCCGCTCGTAAAGCAGTTCTATTGTATCGGTCGGAGAAGAACTTGTCAAGAGTGGGGAAGTGTGGTATGATATCCTGGTATCATGGGGTCCGTATAGGGTCCTGGAAAAAAGGAGTGTTTTCATTATGATCCAAGGCCATAAAATCAGTTTCAGCGGGGTCCAGCCCAGTGGGGATATCCACCTGGGAAACTATATGGGGGCACTCCGGCACTGGCCGACCTATCAGGATGAATACGACTGCGTCTACTGCGTGGTGGATGAGCATGCCATTACCCTGCGCCAGGACCCGGCCACCTTGCGCCGCCGTTCTACCGAGCTTTTTGCCCAACTTATCGCCTGCGGTATTGACCCCAACCGGAGCATTCTCTTTGTCCAGTCCATGGTACCGGCCCACGCGGAGCTGGCATGGATCCTCAACTGCTTCACCATGTTCGGGGAGCTGTCCCGCATGACTCAGTTCAAGGATAAGTCGGCCAAGCACGCCGACAACATCAACGCGGGATTGTTCACCTATCCCACCCTCATGGCCGCTGATATCCTCCTCTATCAGACGGACATCGTCCCCGTAGGGGAGGACCAGCGCCAGCACGTGGAGCTCACCCGGGACATTGCCCAGCGCTTCAACGGCGTCTACGGCGACGTGCTCACCATGCCCGAGGCGGTGATCCCCAAGCAGGGGGCCCGGGTCATGGGCCTCAGCGATCCCAGCGGCAAGATGAGCAAGTCCATCCCGGAGGGCTGTGTTTTCGTGATGGATAAGCCGGAGGACGTCATGCGGAAGTTCAAGCGGGCCATCACCGACTCGGATACGGAGAACTGCGTGCGCTATGACCGGGCGGCAAAGCCCGGGGTGAGCAACCTGCTGGACATCTATTGCGCGGCTACCGGGGAGAGCCTGGAGGAGGCCCAGCGCCGTTTCAACGGCCAGGGCTACGGCCAGTTCAAGCCCGCGGTGGGCGAGGCGGTGGTGGAGTGTCTGCGGCCTGTTCGGGAGGAGACCGAGCGGCTCCTGGCCGACAAGGGAGAGCTGGAGCGCCTGATGCGCCAGGGGGCGGACAAGGCCGCCGCCGTGGCGGGGCGGACCCTGGCCAAGGTCCAGAAAAAGGTGGGCTTTTTGCCCCACTGATCCCCAAAAAACACGGAAAACCGCTGAATACTTGCAGCGGTTTTCCAAAGCAATGCCAAGGAGAAAAAGAAAATGCCGATTTCATTGGAATTGATCATTCGAGTGGCGGGCGCCCTGGGCGTATCCTTTTTGTTCGCCCTGATCCTCACGCCGGTGGTGCGGAACCTGGCGGTGAAGATGGGGGCGGTGGACGTGCCCAAGGACGCCCGGCGGATGCATGACCACCCCATTCCCCGGATGGGCGGACTGGCCATCTTTTTGGGTTTTCTGCTCAGTACCCTCCTGTTCGTGCCTATGAACGGACAGCTCCAGGGGGCCTTGCTGGGGGCGGTCATCATCGTGGTGCTGGGCATCTTCGACGATATCTATTCCCTGGGGGCCAAGTTCAAACTGGTGATCCAGATCATTGCCGCCCTCATCGCCGTGGGGGCGGGGAACACCATCGTGGCCCTCAGCAACCCCAACCTGCTCTCTGCCAACCCCTATTGGGAGCTGGGGTGGCTGTCCATCCCGGTGACGGTGATCTGGATCGTGGGTATGACCAATGCGGTGAACCTCATCGACGGTCTGGACGGCCTGGCCTGCGGCGTGAGTTCCATCAGCTCCCTGACCCTGCTGGTCATCGCCCTGCTGCTGGGGGAGCCCTGGGTGGCCCTCTTAGTGGCTGCCCTGGCGGGGGGGTGCCTGGGCTTTCTGCCCTACAACATGAACCCGGCCAAGATCTTTATGGGGGACACGGGTTCCACCTTCCTGGGCTACATCCTGGCGGTGATCTCGGTCCAGGGGCTTTTTAAGATGTACACCCTCATTTCCTTTGTGGTGCCCTTCCTCCTGTTTGGCCTTCCCATCTTCGATACCTGCTTTGCCTTTATCCGCCGCATTGCCCACGGCCAGAGCCCCATGCACGCCGACCGGAGCCATGTCCACCACCGGCTCATCGACATGGGCTTTTCCCAGAAGCAGGCGGTGGCGGTGCTCTATGTGATCACCGCCATTCTGGGCCTCTCCGCCGTGGTGCTCACCGCCAGCGGGGCGGTGAAGGCCATGCTGCTGCTCTTCGCCTTCTGCGTGGCGGGGGCAGTGGCCCTCAGTGTATTCTACGGCGCCCACCGGCCCCGGCGGGGAGAGCGGGAGGAAGA
>CATJWI010000024.1 GCA_949744075.1 uncultured Eubacteriales bacterium
AGGGCCATCGAAAGGCCCTCCCTTTGGTGGTTTTCTGTTTATTCCCTCTTAGTGAGCAAAGCGAGCTTAGAGGGAGTTAATGCCGCGAAGCGGTTGAGAGTCCGAGAGGCCGCTTTTGGCAGTAAAAGCGGCCTTTCGGGCTTCCCAGTTTGCAATGTAGAAACCAGGAGGGCTAAACGTGGTAGCGCGTCCGCAAGATAGTGCAGGCGGCACGTCAGGGATGCCGCGGCCTACAGGGGCGGGAGCGGACACACGATGTGCGCTCCTACGGAGGCATGGTTTAAATTTTTCTTTTCCCCCGTTGACACGGAAAAATCCGGCGAGTAAAATGAATTCCGTTGTGTTATATATCCGGCAATGGGGCCGGCATAGGAGGGAAGTTTATGACAAAGTACATCTTCGTCACTGGCGGCGTGGTCTCGGGCCTGGGGAAGGGCATTGCCGCCGCCTCTCTGGGCCGGCTTTTGAAGGCCCGGGGGTATAAGGTCACCATCCAGAAGTTCGACCCCTATCTCAATGTGGACCCGGGCACCATGAGCCCCTATCAGCACGGGGAGGTCTTCGTCACCGAGGACGGGGCGGAGACCGACCTGGACCTGGGCCACTATGAGCGGTTCATTGACGAAAACCTCACCGTCCACTCCTCGGTGACGGCGGGCAAGGTCTATTGGAACGTGCTGAACCGGGAGCGCAGCGGGGACTATCTGGGGGGCACTGTCCAGGTCATCCCCCATGTCACCGACGAGATCAAGCGGCATATCGTCCTGGCGGGCCAGGAGACCGGGGCGGACGTGGTCATCACCGAGGTGGGGGGCACCGTGGGCGACATCGAGTCCCAGCCCTTTTTGGAGGCCATCCGCCAGGCGGCGGTGGAGCTGGGGCGGGAAAACTGCATGTTCCTCCATGTGTCCCTGGTGGTGTCCATTCCGGGCACCGGAGAGCTGAAAAGCAAGCCCACCCAGCACTCGGCCAAGGAGCTTTTGTCCCTGGGCATCCAGCCCGATGTGATCCTGTGCCGCTCCGACTACGACATTCCCCAGGATGTGCGGCATAAGATCTCCCTGTTCTGCAACATCCCGCCGGAGAACGTGATCCCCAACCTTACCGCCCCCATCCTTTACGAGGTGCCCCTGATGCTGGAGGAGGCCGGGCTGGCCCATGTGGCCTGCAAGCGGCTGGGGCTGGAGGACCGGGAGCCCCGGCTGGACAAGTGGCGCGCCATGGTGGAGCGGGCCAAGGGGGCCCAGAGGCATGTGAAGATCGCCATGGTGGGCAAATATATGCAGCTCCATGACGCTTACCTCTCTGTAGCCGAGGCCCTGCACCACGGGGGCATCGAAAACGACGCAGTGGTTGACATCGACTGGGTGGATTCCGAGCGGCTCAGCGACGAAAACGCCGCTCAGGTCCTCTCCGGCTGCGGCGGTATTCTGGTCCCCGGGGGCTTCGGAGAACGGGGGGTGGAGGGGATGGTCTCTGCCATCCGGTACGCCCGGGAGCACCGGGTCCCCTTCTTGGGCATCTGCCTGGGAATGCAGATGGCGGTGGTGGAGTTCGCCCGGCATGTGGCCGGCCTGGCCGGGGCCCACTCCAGCGAGTTCGATCAGGCCGCCTCCCACCCGGTCATCGACCTGATGCCCGACCAGCGGGGAGTCACCGCCAAAGGGGGCACCATGCGCCTGGGGGCCTACCCCTGCCGCCTCACCAGCAGGGAGTCCAGGACCTGGGCCGCCTACGGAAGCGAGGTCATCTATGAGCGGCACCGCCACCGCTATGAGTTCTCCAACCCCTACCGGGAGACCCTCACCGCCGCTGGGCTGGAACTGGCGGGGCTCTCCCCCGACGACCGGCTGGTGGAGATGGTGGAGCTGCCCGGCCACCCCTGGTTCGTGGGGGTGCAATTCCATCCGGAGTTCAAGAGCCGGCCCAATAAGGCCCATCCCTTGTTTCGGGACTTTATTGCTGCGGCAAAAGAGAGCAAAAGGAAATAAGAAAAAACGCAGCGCTGCGTTTTTGATATACCATATCCAAAATCGGTATGGATGTCCTTCAGCTTTTTTCCACAATTCCCGCCGTTCCCCATTGTGCTTTCTTCGTGGGAATGTTACAATAAAGTTATCATTCCCCTTTGGGGAAACACGAAAGGAACGTGAAGCTGTATGAACTGGAAAAAGCTCGTTACACTGGCACTTTCCGCCGCATTGACCCTGTCCCTGGCCCTTCCGGCCGCGGCAGCCGCTGAGGAGGCCCCCGCCCCCTGGTACGCCGAGGCGGTGGACTATGTCACTGAAAAGGGCTACATGGTGGGCACCGACAAGGGCTTTGAGCCCGAGGCCACCGTCACCTTCGCCACCATTTTCCAGACCCTCTATAACCGTGAGGGCAAGCCTGGGGCCGCTGAGGCCCCTGAGACCTGGTACGCCGACGCCGTCAGCTGGGCCAAGGGCGCGGGCTATGACACCGACACCGTGGTGGACATGAACGGCGAGATCCTGCGGATGTCCATCGCCAACATCCTCACCTGGTACGGCGAGACCCTGAAGGGGGTCCCGGCGGAGGGCACCAGCGAGCCCGCCAACCTGGCGGACTTCGACTCCATCAACAAGACCTCCTTCCACGACGTCTACTACTGCCTGAATACCGGGCTGATGACGGGCAATGAGGACAACTCGTGGCTGCCCAATAAGACCCTGACCCGGGCCGAGTTTGCCACCATCCTCATGCGGCTGGACAGCGTAGTCCCCGGAGTGGAGACCAAGCGCATCCGCCTTCTGTCCACCTCTGACCTCCATGGCTGGTTCGTGCCCTGGGACTTCGCCATGGACAAGGAGAACAAGGTGGGCGGCATGACCCTCCTCTCCCCCATGATCGCCGCCCACCGGGCCCAGGAGCCCAACACCATTCTGGTGGACGCGGGCGACACCGTCCAGGCCAACTACAGCGAGTACTTCATCGACGCCGACAAGAATCCCATGATCGAGGCCATGAACTATCTGGACTACGACGTGTGGGCCTGGGGCAACCACGAGTATAACTTTACCGCCGACCGGCGGCAGAAGCTCATCGACGCCTTTGAGGGCGTGACCCTGTCGGGCAACGTCTACTACAAGGACACCGACAAGGCCTACCTCCCCGCCACCACCGTCATCGAGAAGGACGGGGTGAAAGTGGGCTTCATCGGCATGTGCACCCCCATGATCGCCGCCTTTGAGGCGGGCCGGGGCACCCTGGACGACATGGACGTGCGCAACCCCCTGGACGAGACACAGAAGGCCCTGGATGTCCTGAAAGAACAGGGCGCCGACGTGATCGTGGGCGTGTACCACATGGGCCTGGGCCAAGAGAACGGCGTGGAGGGCACCAGCGTCACCGAGATCGCCGAGAAGTATCCCGAAATCGACGTGATCCTGGCGGGCCACTCTCACAAGGACGTGCCCAGCGAGACGGTGAACGGGGTGCTCATCACCGAGCCCCGGGCCTACTCCCGGCTGCTGTCCGTG
>CATJWI010000025.1 GCA_949744075.1 uncultured Eubacteriales bacterium
GGCCCGGGCGTCGCCGCCGAAGAGCTCCATCTTGGAGATCATGTCGTTGGCGTTGACCTCCTCCTCGCCCTGCTCCTTGACGAACCAGTCCAGGAACTGGGTGGTGCGGAAGTCCTTGACCTTGGTGGCGGCCTCGTAGATGGTGTGGATGAGGCTGGTGACGTACTCCTCGTGTTCCAGGCCGGCCTTCAGCACGGTCATGGTGTCCTTCAGGGCCTTGTCGGGCTTGGCGATGGCCTCCAGGGTCACAGCCACGTTATTGTTCTGCAGGTACTTCACGAAGAGTATGGCGTGGTCCATCTCCTCCTTGGCCTGTACCTCATACCAGTTGGCAAAGCCGTCCAGGCCGATGTGCTTGAAGTAGTTGGAGAAGTCCAGGTAGAGATAGGCGGAGTACATCTCCTTATTGACCTGCTCGTTGAGCAGCTTGACGACCTTTTTATCCAGCATGATAAACACTCCTTTTCTATGTATGGCAGGGCTTTTGCAAAGACATTATAGTCTTCCGGATTTTGGATGTCAAGCCTTGCGGCAGGTCCTTCTTTATGATAAAATAGACCCGCCGGCGGGGGCCGCCGGGACTTTTTGGAAGGGAGAAAAAGAAATGAAGCTCTGCATTGTCTCCGCTCCGCGCAAGGTCTGAGGGACGCCTTGTACCGGAGCAGGATCGTTCATTCTTTTGTCCCGCGGACTTTGCGCTTTCCAACATATCTCACATGGAAAGAAGGAGCAAAGTCATGTCTTATCGTAGGTTTTTATCGGATTGTAAATTTTTGCTGGCCCTCTGGGCAACCCAGAGCCTGTCCCAGCTGGGTAGCTCCATGACGGGGTTTGCCTTGGTGCTGTGGTCCTACGGCCGGTATGGCTCGGCGCTGACCACCGCCCTTTTGACCATCTGCTCTTATGCACCCTATGTGGTCCTCAGCATCTTTGCCGGGGCCCTCAGCGACCGGTGGGATAAGAAGCGGACCATGCTGGTATGCGACTGCCTGGCGGCCCTGTGCACCCTGGGAGTGCTGGGGCTGTGGAGGTCCGGGGCCCTGCGGATGGGGCACCTGTACCTGATCAACACCCTGAACGGGCTGATGAATACGGTGCAGCAGCCCGCCTCCGACGTGGCGGTGAGCATGCTCACCCCGAAGGAGCACTACCAGCGGGTGGGGGGCCTGCGGGCCCTGTCCAATTCTCTGGTGAGCCTGTTTACCCCGGTGTGTGCCGCGGCCCTCTACGGGTTGGGGGGCCTGGGGGCGGTGATCTGGTTTGACCTGGGGACCTTCTCGGTGGCCGCCCTAACTTTGGGGTGTCTGATCCGCCTGCCCCGGGGAAAAGGGGCGGGGGAACGGACGGAAAGTGTGCTGGAGTCCGCCAAAAGCGGCCTTGTCTACCTTCGGGAGCACCGGGGAGTGCTGGATCTCATTTTGTTTTTGGCGGTGATCAACCTCACCGCCTCCATGTTCAACGCCGCCCTGCCCGCATTGCTGATCCCCAAGGGGGGAGAGAAGACCCTGGGCCTGGTCCAGACCTTTGCCGGGGCGGCCTCTCTGGGGGGCGGTTTGCTGGCCGCTGCTCTGCCTGCTCCCAGGAGCCGGGCGCGGGTCATCTGCAATACCCTGTTGTTCTCCATGAGCACCGAGAATTTTATGCTGGCCCTTGGCCGGGGATCACCTGTATGGTGCCTGGGGGCGGTGCTGGGGTGGGTGTTTATCCCGGTGATGAACGCCAACCAGGACGCTTTGCTGCGGCTCCATATCCCCGTGGAGATGCAGGGGCGGGTCTATTCCGCCCGGAATACGCTGCAGTTTTTTACCATCCCGGTGGGCTACCTGCTGGGCGGGGCCTTGGTGGACAAGGTCTTTGAGCCCTTTATGGCGGGGAGGGATCCGGCGGGGCTGCTGTGCGCCCTGTTCGGGACGGGGAAGGGGGCGGGGGCCGCCCTGTTTTTCCTGGTCATCGGGGTGTTCGGCTGCCTGTCCTGCTTCCCGGCCCGGTGGGACCGGCATATTTGGGAGCTGGAGAAATAGAGAGACAGAGGACCGGCGTTCTGAGGGACGCCGGTCCTTTTTGCTTGCCTTTGCCGGGGCATTTTGGTATGATAGAAGACAGAAAACGCCAAAGGAGGACTTGGACCATGAGCCGAGCCGACGAACTGTTTTTGAAGAACTGCCGGGATATTTTGGACCGCGGGGTGTGGGACACCGACCTGCCTGTCCGGCCCCGGTGGGAGGACGGCAGCCCCGCCCACACGGTGAAGCTGTTCGGCATTGTGGACCGGTATGATATGCGGGAGGAATTTCCTATCCTTACGGTGCGCCGCCAGTATTTGAAAAGCGCCATCGACGAGCTTTTGTGGATCTGGCAGAAGAAGTCCAGCAACATTAAGGACCTGGGAAGCCACGTGTGGGACGCCTGGGCTGACGGGGAGGGGTCCATCGGCAAGGCTTACGGGTATCAGCTGGGGGTGAAGTACGACTTCCCCGAGGGGCGGATGGACCAGGTGGACTGGATCCTCTACACTTTGAAGCACAGCCCCGCCTCCCGGCGGATGGTGACCAACCTCTTTAACCACCATGATTTGAAGGACATGGCCCTCCAGCCCTGCGCCTACTCTATGACGTTTAATGTATCGGGGAACGTGCTCAACGGCATCCTGCACCAGAGGAGCCAGGACATGCTCACCGCCAACGGCTGGAACGTGATGCAGTACGCCGCCCTGCTGATGATGTTTGCCCAGGTCTCTGGACTGGTGGCGGGGGAGCTGGTCCATGTCATCGCCGACGCCCATATTTATGACCGCCACGTTCCGGTGGTGGAGGAGCTGTTGAAGCGGGAGCCCTACGCTGCCCCCAGGGTGGCTCTGGACCCGGCGGTCACCGATTTCTACGCCTTTACCAAGTCCAGCTTTATGGTGGAGGGCTATCAGGCCCATGAGCTGGAGGGGAAGATCCCGGTGGCTATATAGTCGAACAAATTATGTAAACTGGGAGGGCCGCTATGAACGCCATTGTAGTCGTAGACCGGAACTGGGCCATCGGAAAGGATGGGGACCAGCTTTGTTATATCTCTGCCGATCTGAAGCGGTTCAAGGAGCTGACCTTGGGGCATCCGGTGATCCTGGGGCGGAAGACCCTGGCCACCTTTCCCGGGGGACGGCCCCTGAAGGGGAGGAGGAACCTGATCCTGTCCCGGGACCCCGGCTTTCGGCCGGAGGGGGCGGAGGTGTATTCTGATGTGGAGTCCCTTCTGGCCCAGGCTCCGGAGGACAGCTTTGTCATCGGGGGGGAGAGCGTTTACCGGGCCTTGCTTGGGGTTTGCGACAAGGTATATGTGACAAAGATCGACGGCAGTTTTCCCGCCGACGCCTGGTTTCCCGATCTGGACAGGGGGGTGGGCTGGCGGGTGAGTCAGGAGGGGGAGCCGCTGGCGGAGAAGGGCCTCTCATTCCGGTATGTGACCTATGAGAGGGTGAAATAATGATGTACGTGGACGACATCAGGGCCTTTGTGCCCCGGACGGAGGCCGAGGCGGCGGACAAGGCCCAGATATTGGATTATGTAAACCGATTTCCGGACACCATCCTGACCCGGGAGAACACCATAGCCCACATTACCGCGTCGGGGTTTGTCATCAGCCGGGATGGGAGGTGGGTGCTTATGGCCCACCACAACATCTATAAGGTCTGGGCCTGGACCGGGGGGCACGCCGATGGGGAGGGGGACCTTCTGGCGGTGGCCCTGCGGGAGGCGCGGGAGGAGACGGGGGCGGGACATATCGTGCCCTTGTCCACCGCCATTGCCTCGGTGGAGATCCTGCCGGTGTGGGGGCATGTGAAGCGGGGAAAGTATGTCTGCGCCCATCAGCATTTGAATGTGTCCTATCTGCTTACCGCCGACCGGGAGGGGCCGTTGACGGTGCGGGAAGGGGAGAATACCGGGGTGGCCTGGCTGCCGACGGAGAGGCTGTTGGAGTGGACCAATGAGTGGCAGATGGATGGGGTTTATGGGAAGCTTTTGGAGAGGGGGAGAGAGCTGCTGGGGGCGTAGTGGTACCGTATGACATAACCTTTTTCGGCCTGCCCGGCCGGGGCCACAGCCCAGCCGTTGGCGGCTTTGCCGCATACGGGTAGGGCGTACTCCATGCGGGTAAAACCGCTTGCAAGCGGTTCCGGACTGCGTCGTCGCAAAGTCGGCTTGGCTCCGCTTCCGCCTACGGCGAATTGGTAGGACGTGGTTTGTTGCTTACACGCACCTCCTCCTTGGATAGAACAGGCAAAGGCGGGATTGAGGCAGCGAAGTTTCTATCGTGTTCCATTCCGCCAGCGAGCGGTGGAGCGAGCAGGCAAGAGGGACCACCTAATCGAAAA
>CATJWI010000026.1 GCA_949744075.1 uncultured Eubacteriales bacterium
CGCGTCCACGTCGTCCTGGAGGTCGGCGTCCATGGAGATGGCCATGTCACAGCGGTCTTTGGCGGTCATAAGGCCGGCCAGAAGGGCGTTTTGGTGGCCTCGGTTCCGGGTCAAGTCCACGCCGGAGAAGATGGGGTCGGCGGCGTGGAGCTCCGAAATGAGCTCCCAGGTCCGGTCCCTGGAGCCGTCGTTGACAAAAAGAATACGGCTCTTTTCGCTGACCTTCCCCGCTCCAATAAGTCCCCGAACCTTTTCCCGCAAGCGCTTGGAGGTCTCCGGAAGGACCTCCTCCTCGTTGTAGCAGGGCACTACAATATATAAAATATCCTTCAATGGAATACACTTCCTCTTTTGTAGGGTAGGCCTATTATACCTCTTTTAGACGAAAAAGGGAACCCGAAGGTTCCCTTTTTTCGCCTATTCCATCAGGATCTTCCGCAAGTGATCCATGGCCTTCCGCTCAATACGGGAAACCTGGACCTGGCTCACCTTCAGGATCCTTGCCGTCTTATCCTGGGTCAGTCCCCGAAAATACCGCAACTCTATCACCTGCCGCTCCCGGTCAGACAGGGCCCCCACCGCTTGGCGCAGGGCCAACCGCTCCAAAAGCCCGTCTTCCATCCCCTGATCCCCCACGGTCTGCTCCAGGGTCAGGCCCTCCCCTAGTTCCATCTGGAGGGAGGTGACCGGCGCGTTGGCCGTCTCCGCCGCGGCGATCTCCTCCGGCTCCAGCCCCGTCTCCTCTGCCAGCTCTGAGAGGGTGGGCTCCCGTCCCAATTGGGTCTGAAGCCTGTCCCGGGCCCGCTGGATCCCGCTTCCCCGCTCCCGTAGCCCCCGACTTACCTTTACCGCCCCGTCGTCCCGTAAAAAGCGGCGGATCTCCCCGGCGATCTTGGGGACGGCATAGGTGGAAAACTGGCAGCCAAAGGCAGGGTCGAACCCCCGGACCGCCTTGACAAAGCCTAGACAGCCCAGCTGATATAGATCTTCAGGGTCCGTTCCCCGGCCGAAATAGCGGCGCACCACGCTCCACACCAGGCCCGCGTTCTCTTCCAGCAGACGCTCACAGGCGTCGTTATCCCCTTTTTGGGCGGCTTCCAGCAGCGGCAGGGTCTCTGTACTCAAATCCCCAGCCGCCGGGAGATACGGCGGCGCATGATGACCGTTGTGCCCTTCCCTGGCTGGGAGCGGACCTTCAGGTTGTCCATAAAGCTCTCCATGATGGTAAAGCCCATGCCGGAACGTTCGTCTCCCCCGGTGGTAAAGAGCGGCTTCCGGGCCTTTTCCACGTCGGGGATCCCCACCCCGGAGTCCTTTACCAGGATCTCCAGGGTGTTGTCCTCAAAAAGCCGCAAGCGCATGGTCACTGTGCCCAGCTTGTCCGGATAGGCATGAACGATGCAGTTGGTCACCGCCTCGCTGACGGCCGTCTTCACATCGTTGACCTCGTCCAGGGTCGGGTCCAGCTGGGCGGCAAAGCAAGCCGCGGCCGTCCGGGCAAAGCCCTCATTGGCGCTTCGGCTGAGAAAGGTCAATTTGACCTCATTGGTCGGTCTCATATGTACACCCCCGCAATTCGGTATATTTAAAATAGGGAAATCCCTGTTCTGCTCTTTATTTGATCTCGATCAGCTTGTCCACTCCCGCCGCCTTCAACACCTTGACCGCATAGGGCGGCACGGCCCGCAGGACCATGGCCCCTCCCAGCTCCCGCATCCGTTTCCAGCTTCGCAGCACCACGGCGATGCCCGAGCTATCCATAAAGGTGACCCCGCTCATGTCCAGCTCCAGTTGTCTGGGCAGAGCGGTGTCTATCTCCTCGGCCAGAGCTGCCATCAGCCCCTTGGCGGCATGGTGGTCCACCTCCCCGGTGAGCCGGACGGTCAGCACTTGCTTTTCTTCCACACAGCTTATGGGCATATCAGCCCCTCCTCCTTTGTGGTATGGCACAAAAAAACGCTGCAGCTCCTTTCGGAGCTACAGCGATGATAGCACGTTTTGGTTTTATTTTCTGTCAAAATATGGGGGTTTGAAACTGGGTAAATATCCATTTGTCACCCACCTTCTGGTAGACAGACTCCCGGACCATCTCCAGCCCCTCTGCGGCGGTCTGGACCCGGCAACTCACCGGGGCCTCCTCCTGGGGCCACAGCACCGCCAGGGTCACGCCGGGGCTCTGCCAGTCCTCCACCTGAGAGGGCAAGGCGTAAAGGCCGCCCTCCTCCCCCTCCACAAAGACCGGTACCTGAAAGCTCATCAGGTCGTCTACGATCTCGTCGGAAAAAAGCTCCTTCAAATAGCCCCGCAAGGACTCCAGACTGTCCAGGCCGGGCCGGGTGATCCGGTCAAAGACCAGGGTCTCCTCCACGCCATTTCCCAAGGTCAAGGTCAGCGTTTGCTGGTCGGTGCTGTCCAGGGCAAGGCCACTATCGTCATAGCCCTCAAAATTGTAGCTCTCCACCATCCAGCCCACGACCTCCCGGGCCGCCTCATAGGCCGACAGCACCTCCTGGTCGGTGGGGCGGTCCTGAGCCGGGGCAGGGCTCTCTTCCACTTCCGCCGTCTCCACTGGAAGCTCGGCCGGTGCTTCCTCTTCATCTGGCTCTTCCGACAAGGGAACATTATTCTGGCTCTCGGGGAGCTTTTCCACTGTGGGCGGTTCGGCTACGGTCTCCTGAGCGGGTACGGTGGGAATGGGCGTACTCACCTCCGCTGCCGGCCTGCTCTCCTGGACCTGCTGGTCTCCACAGCCCGCCAGCAGCAGAAAAGCTGCCGCCGCGCATATCCATTTCAGTTTCATGGCAAGCGTCCTCCTTGTGACGGACCTTTTTTCTCTGATATGCTATTGTATCCAGGTCCGGGTCAAAAGGCAACTGTAAAATTCTCCAAAAAAGGCCATCATCTTCCCGTTTCCTCTGTTTATGCCAAGGAAGCGGCAGATTCCTCCAATTTTGCGATCAAGGCCCGCAAAGTCTCCGCCCGCTCTTTCTCGGCGGCCACCACCTGCTCCGGCGCCTTAGAAAGGAACCCGGGGTTACTCAGCTTGGCCTCCAGGCCTGCCAACTGGCCCTTCTTCTGGCCCAGTTCCTTTTGGATGCGGGCCTTTTCCTTCTCCAGATCCACCAGCTCGGCCAGAGGCATAAACACCCGGGCAGCGTGGGTAATAACCTCCACCAGGCCCTTGGCAGTGGCCTCAGCGCTGCTGCCGCCCTCGGACACGGACACCACGGTCACGTCGCTGGCATAGGCCAGCCGCTTCAGCAGCGGGGCACCTTGGGCAAAGATGTCAGTCTCGCCGGTGGATATGGTGAGATGGGCCTTCTTGGAGGGCGGCACATTCAGCTCCGCCCGCTTGGCCCGGACCGTGCGGATCACGTCGGTCAACAGGTCCACCGCCTTCTCCTCCGCCGGGAAGTTGAGCTCCGCCTTGCTCTCCGGCCACTTCTGGAGCATCAGGTAGTCCCCCTCGTGGGGCAGGGCCTGCCAGATCTCCTCAGTGAGGAAGGGCATAAAGGGGTGGAGCAGCTTCAGTGTTTCAGTCAGCACATAACACAATACGTTCTGGGCGTTCTCCTTGGCCTGCTGATCCTCTCCCTGAAGGCGGGCCTTGGTGAACTCGATATACCAATCGCAGTAGTCGTCCCAGATAAAATCATAGACCTTCTGGGCCGCCACACCCAATTCATAGGCGTCCATATTCTCGGTGACGCTGGGGATCAGCGTATTGAGTTTGGAGAGGATCCACTTGTCCTCCTGGGTCAGCTCCTTGGGCAGGGACACCTTGTCGATGGTCAGGTTCATCTGGACGAACCGGGAGGCGTTCCAGATCTTGTTGGCAAAATTCCGCATGGCCTCGCACCGCTCGGGCAGGAAGCGCATGTCGTTGCCGGGGGAGTTGCCGGTGACCAGATTGAACCGGAGAGCGTCGGTGCCGTACTGCTCGGCCACCACCATGGGGTCGATACCGTTGCCTAGGGATTTGGACATCTTCCGGCCCTTCTCGTCCCGGACCAGGCCGTGGATGAGGACGGTGCGCCAGTTTTGGGAGATGGGACCACCTGCCCTCACTTTTGGAAGCTGGGAGGATGGGGTCCTGTTTCAG
>CATJWI010000027.1 GCA_949744075.1 uncultured Eubacteriales bacterium
CAGGGCATCGGCCTGCGGGCTTATGGCCAGAACGACCCGGTAGTGGAGTACAAGCGGGAGGGCTACGACATGTTCGAGGACATGATTGCCGCCATCCAGGAGGAAACGGTCCGCCGCATCTTCCTGGCCCGGGTTCAAGTGGGTGGCCAGGTCCAGCGGGAGCGGGTGGCCAAGGTCACCGGTACCTCCGGCGGGGACGACGGCACCGTCCAGAAGCGGCCCGTGGTCCGCAAGGGCATGAAGATCGGCCGCAACGACCCCTGTCCCTGCGGCAGTGGGAAGAAGTGGAAGAAGTGCACTTGTAAGGAGTATCACTCGGAAGAGGATATGTAATAGGGCAGAAAGAATGTAGGGGCGGCATGTATGCCGCCCGCCCAGGGGTGATTCCTTGTCGCGGGCAGGCAAATATGCCGCCCCTACAGAGGTTTTCTGGTTTTTCGCGGGAAAGGATCATATATGGATTTATTGGATCAGATCAAGGGAGAGGTCCCCTTTCAAATTTCTCCGGCTCTGGAGCGGGCGGGGGTGCCCCACGGCTTTACCACCCGTCTGGGGGGCGTTTCGGAGGGTATCTACGCCTCTTTGAACCTGGGGACCAACCGGGGGGATCGTCTGGACCGGGTCCGGGAGAATTACCGCCGGGTCTGCGCCGCCCTGGGGGTGGATATCCACAGGCTGGTTTTTTCCAGCCAGGTCCATCAGGATACGGTGCAGCCCATCACCGCCGCCGATTTGGGAAAGGGATTGGACCGAAAGGTGGACTATGACGCCGACGGCCTCATCACCGACGTCCCTGGGGCTACCCTGGTGGTCTTTGGGGCGGACTGCCTCACCATCCTGTTGGCCGACCCGGCACGGCAGGTCATTGCCGCCGTCCATGCCGGCTGGCGGGGGCCTGCCCTGGGCATCGTGGAGCGGGCGGTAGAGGCCATGGTGGGGCACTATGGTTGCCGGGCGGAGGATATCGTGGCCGCCATAGGGCCGGGCATCTCCAAGTGCTGCTTTGAGACGGGAGAGGACGTGCCCAATGCTATGACCGCCGCCCTGGGAGCGGCGGCACTGCCCTATATCTCCACCTGCGAGGGCGGAAAATTCAAGGTGGACCTGAAGGGGATCAACCTATTGCGGCTAAACCGCTGCGGCATATTGTCCACAAACGTAGACATATCCCCGGATTGCACATTATGTAAACCTGATAAGTATTGGTCTCACCGCTATACCAACGGGGAGCGGGGCAGTCAGGCGGCGCTCATCTCCCTGAAGGGCTGACTCGGAGCAGGTCCCTGTAGGACGGTTATCAGCCGCCCGGCAGCATTACCTTATTATAATATTATAATATCAAACAAGACGGCGGGAAGGGAGAGACTTTATGTGAAAAAGGGGCCTGGGCTTATGGCTTTCTTCCTAATGACGGTCCTCCTTTCGGGTTGTACCTCCCCCTGGCAATTGGTACTATTTTCGGAAGAGACTACATCTGCATCTGTTGCGCCAGAAGAGACTACAAATATAATAACTCCTGCTGTTGACCCTTTGGTCACCGACCGCTATCACTTGGAATATGACAGTCCGGGCTACTGCCGCCTGGATATTTCGATTCCCCTTTTGCGGGAGGACCTGCCGGGGGCGGAAGAGATCAATGAGCAGATCGCGGAGGACTATAGAGATTATTTGGACAAGGAGCCGGAGGAATTTGACTCCATGGAGTGGAGCTATTCCTATCCCATGGTCCACATCCACTATGAGCAATTCCTGTTTGGGGACTTGCTGGAACTGGTGGTGCGATATGAGGCCTATTCTCTCTATGGCTCCGGCCCGGCCTCTTTTAATACGGTTTATTGCTATGACCTGAAGGAGGAGAAGGTCTCCTCTCTTTCTCGGCTGATGGAACAGCTGGACATTTCGGAGAAAGCTGTGGTCGCCGCCTATGGGGACTATTACGGGTTGGATGAAACGGAACGGGGCCGGATCCATTTGGAAGAGACGCTGGTGGGGCAATTCTATTTGGAGGAAGAAGGGACCATCCAGATCGAGGCCAACCAATAAGGGGAGCGGAGTATGAAGAAAAAAAGAATGATCGGTCTTTGCTTGGCCGCCGCTATGGCCCTGACGCTGTCCGGTTGCACCCAGCCGGAGCCAGAGGTCTCCGCCACTCCCGAACCTGTGGCCAGCCTGGACCCGGTGGAGGAGGAGAAAGGGTTTGTGCTGCCCTGCTACCCGGCGGCGGGGTTTCATCCTATCACGGGCAGCAACCGGCTGAATCTGACCTTGGCCCCTTTGCTCTACCGGGGGCTTTTTGCGGTGGACGGCAATTTTGAGGCCCAGAAGGACCTGTGTGAGAGCTACACCGTCAGCGGGGACGGTCTGGTCTGGACCTTCCAGATGGTGGAGACTACATTCTCCGACGGCAGTCCTTTGACCCCGGCCGAGGGTGCGGCTTCGCTGAACCAAGCCCGGCAAAGCACCCGGTTCAGCGGGCGGCTAAAGGATGTGAAACAAATTGCGGCAGAGGGGACTACGATTGTAGTCGCTCTCTCCCGGCCCAATGGGGCGTTGCCCGCTTTGCTGGATGTGCCCATTGTGAAGGAGACCGAGGATCCCCTTCGGCCGCTGGGCACGGGTGCCTACCTTTTGGAGGAGGAGGACGGTCAGCTGCGGTTGGCCCTTCGGCCGGGGGAAAAGGCGCCCCTGGAGTCTATCCCCCTGCGGACGGTTGGAGAGGGGGACGACCTGGTCTACGCCTTTGACGCGGGGGAGATCTCCCTGGTGGATACCGACCTGACGGGCACCAACGCTTTGGGGTACTCCGGCCGCTTTGAGGCCAGCGACTACAATACCACAGACCTGCTCTATATCGGCTGCAACACCCGCACCGGTCCCTGCCGGGACCAGCTGTTCCGCCAGGCGGTGGCCCGGGTGGTGGACCGGGCGGAGGTGGCGGGAGAGCTGCTGGCTGGCCACGCTGTGGCCACTGCGCTGCCCATTCACCCAGCGGCGGCAGAGTATGACGCCGCCCTGGCCGCCCGGTGGGACCGGGACCCCCAGGAGGCGGCCTCCCTGTTGGAACAGGCGCTCTGGCGGCTGGACCCGGAGACCAATATTCGCCGAAAGGGCCGCACGGACCTGTCCCTGCGGCTTTTGGTAAACCAGGACAACACCTACAAGGTGACGGTGGCTGCCGCCCTGAAAGAGGAACTGGAGGCTCTGGGGTGTCCTGTGACGGTGGAGAAGCTGCCTTGGGACGGCTTTGTGGCCGCCCTGAAAAAGGGAGATTTTGACCTCTATCTGGGGGAGACCATCCTCACTGCCGATTTTGACCTGGAGCCCCTGCTGGGGGCGGGGGGCGCTCTCAATTACGGTGGTTACGCCCAGGGGGAGACCGCCGCTTTGCTGAGCGCCTACCGCACCGCCCGGGGCGAGGAGCGCCGGCAGGCTGCCTCTGCCCTTTGGGAGCAGGTGGCGGATCAGGCTCCCATCATTCCCATCTGCTTTAAAAACGGCTCTCTCCTGACTCGCTGGGGCCAGGTCCGGGGGACAACACCGGTCCAGCGGGATGTGTTTGCCGGGCTGGAAAACTGGCAGATCACCCATTTCTGACGTTTTTCTGACGCTTTCCTTTTCTGCCTTGACGGCCGGGCGAAAAAATGCGTATAATGGACAAAAGCCTGAAAAAGGGGGAACAGACCATGGAAGCCAACATCCTGGTGGTGGACGACGAGCCCGAGATCGCCGACCTGGTGAGCGTATACTTGCGGGGAGAGGGCTTTCAGGTTTTCTCCTGCGGCACGGGGAGCGACGCCCTTCAGATCGTGGAAAAGGAGCACATCGACCTGGCTGTCCTGGACGTGATGCTGCCCGACATCTCGGGTATGAACCTGTGCGGAGAGATCCGGCGCAGCCGCCAGTTCCCCATTGTGATGCTGACGGCCAAGTCGGCGGACACCGACAAGATCACCGGCCTGGCGGTGGGAGCGGACGACTACATGACCAAGCCCTTCAGTCCCCTGGAGCTGGTGGCCCGGGTAAAGGCCCAGCTGCGCCGTTATACCAGCTACAACAGCGGCGAGAAGGACGACGGGGAGCCGCTGAATATCAACGGGCTCACCATCAACAAAAAGACCCATCAGTGTTGGCTCTATGACGAGCTGCTGAACCTGACTCCCATCGAGTTTGACATCCTGTGGTTGCTGTGCGCCAACCGGGGGAAGGTCATCTCCGCCGAGGAGCTGTTTGAGACGGTGTGGGGAGAGAAATATCTGGACCGGAACAACACGGTGATGGTCCATATCCGCCGGCTCCGGGAAAAACTGCGGGAGCCCAGCGGCCACCCACGGTTTATTAAGACAGTCTGGGGCGTGGGCTATAAGGTGGAATGAGTTTTTCTGGAAAAATATAAGATTTTGATTGACAAGCAGTTCAGAATCGGGTATACTAATTCATGCCCTGTTCGGCAGGAGTCAACATGGCGGCATAGCTCAGTTGGCTAGAGCATACGGTTCATACCCGTAGTGTCCCCGGTTCGAATCCAGGTGCCGCTACCATTCC
>CATJWI010000028.1 GCA_949744075.1 uncultured Eubacteriales bacterium
GTGAGCAAAGCGAGCTTAGAGGGAGTTAATGCCGCGAAGCGGTTGAGGGTCCGGGAGGGCTCTTTTGGCAGCAAAAGAGTCCTCCCGGGCTTCCCAGTTCACAATGTAGAAACCAGGAGGGCTAAACGTGGTAGCGCCTCCGCAAGAAAGAAGACCGGATCACCACGGCCCTTTCAGTCCCTCGCAATGACGGGGTGGAGGTGGGACTGGGGGAGATGAGAGGCTGTGGGCGGCCACATGGGGACGCCCCTACGGTGGGGAAAACGGATCGCCATGGGCCCTCTACATTTTATCGTACCGCCAAATAGCAATACTTCCTCCCCGTGGAGTTGGTCCGCACCCAAAGGCGGGAGACTACCTCCTTGTCATGGACCCGGAAGCCGCCCTCCACGACGGCTACCGTCTCATAGCCGGTGGATGCGTAGGTGTACAGGGCCGGGACCCCAGGCACGGCCAAGCCCCCGTAACTGTCGTTGCTCTGGCGCAGCCACCCCTCCTGGTCCATGACCAGCACCAGCCTGGGGGTAAAACCCAGGGCCACGGTCCGGTCCTCCTGTCCGTCCCCCACATAGGACCCGGTGGAGACCCGGCTGGCGCCGTCCAGCTTGGCAAAGTTTTCGTTCATCTCCGCGCGCAGAAACTTGTCCCCCGGTACCCAGCTGTGGAGCTGATAATTTTGCGTCTTACTAGTTGACATAATTTTGTATCCCTCCCTCTATTATAGGGAAAAACAACGATGATCGTTGCCGTCTATCCGCACAAAAGAGGCACAGGGGGGCTTTCTGCCCATAGGATAGAAAAGGGCGTAAAAAAGGGGGCCGTCCCTTGGGACGGCCCCCTTATATGATCTATTTTTATTCCCGCTCATCCAGCTGCTCCCGCAGGGCGGCCACCGCCCGCCGGAGCCAGTCCGGGATGGGGGCCCCCATGGCCCCCGCGTTTTCGATGATGCTGCCCGCCTCTGTCAGCAGATACCACATGACCACCAGCGGGCAGAGAAACACCGTATAGGAAAAGGGCAGCGTCCCCTGGGGCAGGACTGTCAGCAGCTCTCCCACCACCAGGTCCAGGATCCCCGCCACCGTTACCGCCGCCACACAGCCCACCTTGTGCCACAGGCCCTCCCGGGCAGCCCGGGAGGACCACCTGCCCCCCTTGGCTGCCACCGCCATGCCGGTGAACACATCCAGGGCCATGCAGACGACCCAGGCGATGATGAGCCATCCAAACCACCCCCACAGAGTGGTGAGCACCGCCGCCCCCGCGCTGACCGCGCCCTTCCAAAGCCTGATCTTCTCCTCCATCTCTTCCTCCTTACCGGACCGCCGGGCGGTCCAGCAGCCCTGCCCGGTCCAGCCACACCAGGGTCTGGAGGTTGCTCTCCCATACCCCGGCGGCCCCGGTCTCGTCCATTTTCACGTAGCCCTGGCTGATGGCCTTCACCGTCGCCGCTTTGGCCCAGTCGGGCATCTCCTCCACATAGCGGTAGAGCCGCATCCCCGCTTTCTCTCCTTCCTCCGGGTACTCCGGCCGGGCGGCGCCGCCCACATATTGCAGGGCCCGCCGCTTCCGGGCCACCGTGCCGCCATTGGCCTCGTCGTCTCCGGTGTTGCCGTCGATGGTGGTCACCCAGCCCCGCTCCACCGACTCGCACAGGCCCACATGGTTCATCCCGCCGCTCTTTCCCCCGTCAAAGACGAAAAACACCAGGTCCCCCGGCCGGATGTCCTCCCTGGCCACCGCCCGGCCTTGTTTCTCGTAATAGCGGTACAGGGCCGTGCAGGAGGCCGTCTTGCCCCCGCCGTAAAACAGCTGGCTAGCGCCGGCCTGGCGAAACAGCCACCACTGAAACACGCAGCACCAGGGATAGGCCCCTCCCCGGACCTCTAAGCCATAATACTCATTGTTGTATTTTACGCAATTACTCCCCATTGGAAACTCTCTGACCCCAATCTGGGACCGGGCCAGCGCCATAACTTTGTCCTGGACCGACACAGCCTTCCTCCTTTGCAAGAAATCCTTGACTTTTGGCCGGGGATTTACTATCCTATGCATGGAATCCTTCATTTCGACAAAAAGCAAAGGGCCTGGATTCAGCCCCTTTCCGCCTGCTTATTACCCCGAACCGCTTCCACCTCTTGCGTTGTCAGCCGTCCTGCCTTTACAAGGGCCTCCAGCCGGGCGTCGCTCCACAGCCGGGGATAGTACCGCTCCGCCATCTCAAAAACGCTCATAGCTCCACCCCCGTCATGGCCGCCAGAAAGTCCACATCGGCCCGCAATTTTTCCTCCAGGGTGGGCTCCGGCTCCGGCTGGGTCGGCCGCTGGGTGGGCGTGAGGGCTGTCAGAGCCCCTGTCCCGTCCAGGGTGAGCTCACAGTATCCCCCGCAGGCCCAGGCCGCCTGCTCCAGCTCCTCCGGCACCGCCACCCAGCCCTCCAGCCAGCACTGGGTCCGGTGGCTCTGGCTCTGGAGTCCGTGGCCCCCGTCTTCCCGGGCGGCCAGTTCTATAATGGTCAGCATTTCGCTTCCCCCTTTCTGAAAGACCCGTCCCCCAGGCCCCGGTGGGACGCCGCCATACATTTACCCTGAAAAAAGAAAGAAGGAATTTTTGTGAAGCACATTCTCATGCTGGGCACCGGTGGCACTATCGCCTCCGACATGACCGAGGCGGGCCTGGCCCCCAACCTCACCGGCGCCGACTTCCTCAGCTTTGTCCCCGGGGTCCGGTCCCTGTGCCGGGTGGACTGCCTCCAGGTCTGCAACATCGACTCCACCAACATGACCCCCGGCCATTGGCTCCGGGTGGCCCGGGCCATCGAGGACAACTACGGCGGCTACGACGGCTTCGTGGTCTGCCACGGCACCGATACCATGGCCTACACCGCCGCGGCCCTCAGCTACCTGATCCAGGACAGCCCCAAGCCCATCGTCCTCACCGGCAGCCAAAAGCCCATCCACGCCGACATCACCGACTCCAAAACCAACCTCCTGGACAGCTTCACCGTGGCCTGCGACGGCCGGCTCACCGGGGTCATGGTGGTCTTTGGCGGGGAGGTGATCCTGGGCACCCGGGCCCGGAAGACATACTCCAAGAGCTACGGCGCCTTCTCCAGCATCAACCACCCCGTCCTGGGGGTTGTCCAGGACGGCCACCTGATCCCCTATCTCACCCCCCGGCCCGGGGAGGGGGGACCCCACTTTTACCGGAGCCTGGAGGAAAAAGTCTCCCTGCTGAAGCTGATCCCCGGGGCCTCCCCAGCCCAGCTGTCCTTCCTGCTGGAGCAGAGCCGGGCGGTGATCATCGAGAGCTTCGGCGCCGGCGGCGTCCCCGCCGGGGACCAGGGGGAGTTTTACCACCGCATCCGCCAGGCGGTGGCCCAGGGCAAGATCGTGGCCATGACCACCCAGGTCCAGAACGAAGGCAGCGATCTGTCGGTCTACAGCGTGGGCCACCGCCTGAAAAGCGACCTGAAGGTGCTGGAATCCTATGACATGACCATCGAATCCATGGTGGCCAAGCTCATGTGGGCCCTGGCCCTTACCCAAGACCCGACGGAGATCGCCCAGCTCTTCTACACCCCCGTGGCCCGGGATATCCTCTGTCAGCCCCAGAGTTAAAAGGCCAAGCCGCCGTCTGATTTTCTCAGATGGCGGCCTTTTTTCCCGGCAAAGGGACAGACGCTCCCCTCGTGTATCCTCCATGCTTCAAAAGGTCAACGGGCGGCGTCATTTCTCCCTATGACAGAGGGAGGGATATAATATTATGTCAACCAACAAAACGCAGAACTACCAATTCCATCAATGGCTTCCGGAGGACGTTTTTCTCCGGAGCGAGTTCAATGAAAACTTCGCCAAGCTGGACGCTGCCCTGGCAGCGTTGGCGCAGACAAAGGCGGCCGTGCTCACCGGGTCCTATACCGGGGACGGAAAGGCCGACCGCCTCATCTCCCTGGGCATCACCCCCCGGGCGGTGTATGTGGCGGACAGTTCCGGCTTTACCGCTTATTACATCAACAGCAACCCCAGCTACTACGGCGGTCTGGCTCTGGCGGGCCGGCCGGTGACCGCATCGGAGAGAGGCGTGCTGAAAACCGTTCTGGCCGTGGATACCGGCGGCTTTCGGGTCTCTGACGACGGAGTGGCCGACAGCAACAGCAGTGCCAGCGTCTATCATTACTTCGCCGTCTGTTAAAAGGCGGGGCCCCTCCTATGCTCTTTCCCCTTCCGTAGGGGCGGCAATCTGCCGCCCGTTCTCTGAAGGAAAGGGATCCCGCAGGGGAAAGGCGCCGGGCGGATGATATCCGCCCCTACAAAGACCAGATGGTTTTGTGAAGGGTAAAATCAAGCCAAAACCATGTGGGGACCGCTGCCCTCGACGGTTCGTTCAGGCCCCCACAATGACAGAGAACGGGGGAAGCGGGTATAAGAAGGACCCCGGACGAAATTCGTCCGGGGTCCTCTTTTTTAACACGAGACAGAAGAACCGTCCTTATGTCTTTAAAACTTAGGGAGCGGTGGCAGCACAGCCAGTAGCAGTGCACGTAGTGGTACCACTCGTGGGGCTATCACCGAAGTCGTGAGCCTCATAGATGGTCTGGCTGCACACAGAACAAGTACCAGAGTGGTGGGTGCCGTTGTGAGCAGTATCGCTGGAATCAGTGCAGGCAGTCCAAGAAGACACGGTGTGATCCACGGTGTCCTTGCTGATCACCAGAGTGCTCTCA
>CATJWI010000029.1 GCA_949744075.1 uncultured Eubacteriales bacterium
GGTGGTGGCGGTCAGGTTCTCAATGGCGGACATGGGGTGCTCCACGCCGTAGGTATAGAGCTTGGGGTCGGTGATGACGAAGTAGAGCACAGTGTCGATCTGCATGGTCACGTTATCCTTGGTAATGACGGGCTGGGGGGCGAAATCCACCACCTGCTCCTTCAGGGAGACCACCTTCACGATCCGGTCCACAAAGGGCATTTTGAAGTGGGGACCCTGGGTCCAGATGGTGTGGAAGGAACCCAGCCGGGTGATGACGTAGGCCTTGGACTGCTGCACGATCTTGAAGTTGAGGGCCAGGGCCAACACCACAAGAACGCCCAGGATGGCGAGAATGATCTTTGCGTACAACGGCATAACAAAAACTCCCTTCTAAAATCAGCAGACTGTCTGGGGCGGGGCGGAGCCCTGCCGCTTTTCTTATTCTTCCACAGGGGTAACGAACAATTTCACGCCCTCGATCCGGTCTACGGTGACCGTGCTGTCTTTGGGAATGGGCGCGCCGGTGGTGGACCTGGCGGACCAGGCCACACCGAAGATGACCACCACGCCCTTGGCGGTAAGGTTGTCGATGTCCTCGGTGACCACCGCCTGCCGGCCGATGACCCGGTCGGCGTTGGTGGGCACTACTGTGGGCAGGACAAATTTCCGGGCCAGGGGGCGCAAAATGGCCATGGCTACGATGGACACCACCAGGAACAGCGTGATCTGGAGCCAGATGTTGGCGGTGAAAAAGGAGGCCAGCAAAGCCACCAACGCTCCCGCTGCGAACCAGACCGACACCAGCCCCACCGTAACGGCCTCTGCAACAGCGAAAAGGACCAGCAACATGAGCCACACAACGCTTGACAGCCAAGGCATAGGATCAGCTCCTTTCTGAAATTGACCAGGGGTTCCCTTGGTACATTTTTATTATACTACACCAAGTCAAGTTTGTCAATAATTTAACGTTATATTTTTAACAATATATTTGACAGGGAGAAGGGACAGGGGAGCGGTGGAATATTTTATTCCCCGGGGCGCAAAAAAATTTGCCAAATCAGCTTGGAGTCGTTATAATGATAATGGGAACATTTTGATCCCAGAATACGTCTAAATTCGAAATATCTTACACAAAAGGGCGGTGAGGAAATGGAGCGTCTGGAGCTGGTAGTGCCCACTCTGTTCGGACTGGAGGGGGTCTGCGCCGAGGAGCTGCGGCGCATGGGCTTTCAAGAGGTCCGGGGGGAGAACGGCCGGGCCGTCTGCACCGCCGACGCCGCCGGGATCGTCCGGGCCAACCTGAATCTCCGCACCGGGGAACGGGTGCTCCTCCGGTTGGGCCGGTTCCCCGCCTCCGACTTTGATGCCCTCTACGACGGGGTCCGGGCCCTGCCCTGGGAGGAGCTCATCCCCAAGGAGGGGGCCTTTCCGGTGCGGTGCCGGTGCGTGGACTCCCAGCTCTCCTCCCAGCAGCGCTGCGGCGCGGTGGTCCGGGCGGCGGTGGGGGACCGGTTGGGGGAGAAGTACGGCCTGGAGCGCCTGCCCGAGACAGGCGGGGAGTACCAGGTCCGCCTCACCCTCCTCCACGACGTGGCCGAGCTGACCCTGGACACCACAGGCCCCAGCCTCCACAAGCGGGGCTACCGGGCCCTCAGTGTGGCCGCCCCCCTGCGGGAGACTCTGGCCGCCGGCATGATCCTCCTGTCCCGCTACCGGGGCAGGGACCCCTTCCGGGACCCCTTCTGCGGCTCGGGCACCATTCCCATCGAGGCCGCCCTCATTGCCAAGAACCGGGCCCCTGGCCTGGACCGGAGCTTTTCCGCCCAAAGGTGGCCCTGGCTCCCCGCCCAGATGTGGATGGAGGAGGCTGACCGGGCCATGGACCTGGAATACCACGGAAGCTATGATATTGTAGGAAGCGATATAGACCCCCAGGCGGTGGAGCTCTCCCGGGCCAACGCCGCCAAGGCGGGGGTGGAGGACCTGGTCCGCTTCGAGGGGGCCGACGCCACCCGCTTCTCTCCCCCGGAGTCCCGGGGCCGGGTGGTGACCAACCCGCCCTACGGGGAAAGGCTCAGCGACAAGCACGAGGCCGAGGCACTCTACGCCGCCTTCGGCCGGGCCTGGCGGCGGGCGCCGGCGGGCTGGAGCCTTTACCTGCTGTCCTCCCACACCGAGTTTGAGCGGACCTTCGGCCGGACGGCGGACAAGAAGCGGAAACTCTATAACGGCATGCTGAAATGCGACCTGTTCCAATACTTAGAGAAAAAGGAGGCGAGGGCATGAGACATCTGCGCAAAGCGGCAGGACTGCTGGTGTCCCTGTCTCTGCTGGCGGCCGTCCTCCCAGGGGCGGCGGCCTACACCGTCCATGGCTACAGCGAGGGCCTGGCCCAGGCCGAGGACGCCGGGAAATGGGGTTTTGCCGGGGGGGACGGCTCTCCGGTGGTGCCCCTCCAATACGACTCTGTGGTGTCCTTCTCCCTGGGCATGGCGGCGGTGAACCTAAACGGCAAGTTAGGGGTCATCCGCCCCGACGGCCAATACCTCATCCGGCCCGAGTACGACACCCTCATGCCGGTAGGCTATGGTCTCTACATGGCCCAGAAGGGGGACGGCTGGGGGGTGGTCAGCATCCTGCCCTACACCCGGGAAGGAGAGCAGACCAACGAGATCTATCCCCTTATCTACGCCAAGGTGGAGTTGGGCGTCAGCGGCGGGCTGGACGCCCTCATCCTCACCTCGCAGGGGGGCGGGCGGACGGTGATTCCACTGTTCCAGATCCCCGGGCACTTGGCGGGCCTGGGGGTGGAGGGCAGCCAGTTTCCCCTGACCCGGGGCCGGGTGCCCTCCTTCACCGACGTCCGGGGTCAGGACTGGTTCTCCCTGTGGGTGGATATCGCCTACAATACGGGCATCATGTCGGGCACCGGCGGCGGAGCCTTTGAGCCGGGGCGGGAGGTGACGGTGGCCGAGGCCATCCAGATGGCGGCCAACATGTCCTCCCGCTACCGGGGGGACACCTTCCACACCACCGCCCACGTGTCCACTCCTTGGTATAGCGACGCTGTGACCTACTGTCTGGCCAGCAATATCATTGAACCCTACCAGTTTGACGACTACGGCCGCCAGATCACCCGCCGGGAGCTGGCCCAGGTCTTCGGGGCCACCGAGCTGGCCCGGAGCCTCTCCCAGCGCAACGATCCGGAAAAGGTGAAGGGGGCGGTGAAGGATGTGAAGGCCGACGATCCCGCCGCAGAGGCGGTCTACGGTCTCTACGTCAAGGGGATCCTCACCGGGGTGAACCAGGACCTGTCCTTCCGGCCTGACGCGGCGGTGACCCGGGCGGAGGCCGCCGCCCTGGCGGCCCGGCTGGCCCGGCCTGAGCAGCGGGTGGACCTGTTCTGATGCGCCATGTGTTCATCCTGAACCCGACGGCGGGAAAGCGGCGGAGTTGCCTGACTCTTCTGGCCCGGATCGAAGGGGCCTTTCCGGCGGGGGACTATACGCTTTTGACCACCGCCGGGGCAGGGGACGCCAAGAGCCTGGCCCAAAGGGCCCTGGAGCCAGGGGACCCGGTGCGGCTTTATGCCTGCGGCGGGGACGGTACCCTCAACGAGGTGGTGAACGCCGCCGCCGGCCACGCCCATGCCGCCGTGACCCATGTGCCAGTAGGGACGGGCAACGACTTTTTGCGGATCTTCGGCCGGGAGGGGCGAAAAAAATTCCGGGATATCGCCGCCCTGAAGGAGGGCCCCCAGGCGGCCTTTGACCTTATGGACTGCAACGGCTTGCTGGGCCTGGACGTGGTCTGCGCTGGGCTGGACGCCCGGGTGGCCGCGGGGGTCCACCGGTATAAGAGCCTGCCCCTGGTGACGGGGATGGGGGCCTATGTGATGAGCCTGGCGGCGGAGGTGGGGAAGGGACTGACCCGCCCCATGGAGGTGGATATGGGTCCCATCCACTACCGGGGGCCGGTGGCCATCCTCTGCGTCTGCAACGGCCAGTATTACGGCGGGGGCTTCCGCCCGGTGCCCGAGGCCATGCCCGACGACGGGGTGCTGGATATGCTCCTCATTGGGGACATCACCCTGCCCCGGTTCCTGCGGTGCGTGGGCAAGTACTCCGCCGGGGGCTACAAGGAATTTCCCCAGCTGGTCCGGGACTGGCACGGGGACCGGGTCACCTTCTCCTCAGAGGAGGAGATCACCGTGGTGGTGGATGGGGAGGTCCTCCGGGACCGCCGTTTCACCCTGTCCCTCTCGGACCGGAAGGTGAATTTCTTCTGGCCAAAGGGCGTGGAATATCGGCGGTAAATTAGCACTCCTGTCCTTAGTTTGTGAACAAAGATTGAACTTTTTGGAAATCAACCCCTGTTTTTGAAAAAAGGGGTTGATTTTTTTGCCTGACAGCGGTATTATCATACTTGTGGTTAGCACTCCGGCAAAAAGAGTGCTAACATCTGACAATGTTAAGTAAGAAAAACAATATAAGGAGGAACCAAGTTATGAAGCTGAAGCCTTTGGGAGACCGGGTCATCATCAAGATGATGGAGGCCGAGGAAAAGACCAAGTCCGGCCTGATCCTTACCGGCAGCGCCAAGGAGAAGCCCGAGGTGGCGGAGATCATCGCCGTGGGCCCCGGCGGCCTGGTGGACGGCAAGGAGGTCAAGATGACTGTAAAGAAGGGTCAGAAGGTCATCACCAGCAAGTATTCCGGCACCGAGGTCAAGGTGGACGGCGAGGAGTACA
>CATJWI010000030.1 GCA_949744075.1 uncultured Eubacteriales bacterium
CCATGCCCAGGGCTGACAGCTCCAGCTCCTGAAATTCTTTGTAGATCACCGGACAACACTCCTTTTTTCATTTGCTGTAAGTATATCACTTAAAGTCAACTATAAGTCAAGCAAAATTTTTGCGAAAAAGCGGGGAAAGCCAATTGGCTATCCCCGCCTTTTTTCCCGTTCTTTTCAGCCCAGCCCCAAGTCCCGGTTGGCATAGGCGTTCAAGCCGCTGCCTGCGGTGTGGCCCGCCAGGTATTCGTAATAGCCCTGGCTGCCGATCATGGCCCCATTGTCCCCACACAGCTTCAGCGGCGGCAGGTAGAGCTCGTCCCCCGAGGCCTTACAGGCCCCCTCCAGGTCTGCCCGGATACGGGAGTTGGCCCCCACTCCTCCGGCGATGGCCACCTTCCCATAGCCCTTCAATCTGGCCGCCTCCATCACCCGGGGCACCAGGATGTCGCTGACGGCGGCCTGGAAGGAGGCCGCCAAGCCGGGACCGTCCAGCTCCTCCCCTTTTTGCTCTGCGTTGTGGAGCAGGTTCAGCACCGCCGTCTTCAACCCCGAAAAGGACATGTCCAAGGGGTGCCCCTCCACGTGGGACCGGGGCAGAACATACTTTTTATCGTCTCCTCCCCGGGCCAGCCGATCCATGGGTCCGCCGCCGGGATAGCCGATACCCAGCACCCGGGCGGCCTTGTCAAAGCACTCCCCCGCCGCGTCGTCCCGGGTAGCCCCCAGGACCTCCATATCGGTATAGTCCCGCACGTCGGCGATAAGAGTGTTGCCCCCGGAGACACAGAGGCACACAAAGGGGGGCTCCAAATCAGGATGGGCGATGTAATTGGCGGCGATATGCCCCCGGATGTGGTGCACCGGAATCAGGGGCACCCCCAGGGCCAGAGCCGCCGACTTGGCGAAATTCACCCCCACCAGCACCGCCCCAATGAGCCCCGGAGCATAGCTGACGGCAATGGCGTCGATATCTCCTTTGGTAAGCCCGGCGTCCGCTAAGGCCCGATCCGCCAAGCCCACGATGGCCTCCACGTGCTTCCGGGAGGCGATCTCGGGCACCACCCCGCCGTAGAGGGTGTGCATGTCCACCTGAGAGGCGATGGCGTCGGAGAGGACGGTGCGGCCGTCCGTCACCACCGCCGCCGCCGTCTCGTCGCAGGTAGACTCAAAGGCTAAAATATTCACTCAGACCGCCTCCGGATCGTAAGGGATCAAGACATTTTTCTCATAGAGGGCCGGATCGCCCACACCATCCCAATAGAGGGCCCGGGCGATCCCCATCAGCGCTTCATCGGAGATCTCCGGCCCATAGCGCAGGACCAGAAAGGGCACCCCGAAGATCTTGGTTCGGAAGCCCGCCTGCCGCAGTCCCGCCCGGGCATAGAACCCCAGCCGCCGGCGGCGCAGAGCGTCCACCTCCTCATCCCCCGTGTCGGGGATCTCCACCTCCCCAAAGACGCCGCCACCGTTTTGACAGAACCGCTCCAGCATCTCCCGCAAAAGGGCGCTGCCCGTGCCCTTATTTCTCCCCTCGGGCACCACGGCGAAATAGTCCAGCATCACATAGGGCTCCTCCCCCACCCGCCAATAGAGGGCATAGGCCGCCAGCTCTCCGTCCTGAAACAGGCCGTAGGGCTCATACCCGCCCCGGTCCATCAGCCCCAGGAGCCGGGGCAGCGATTTCAGCTCCGCCTCCGGAAAGTCCCGCTCCATATGGGTCTTATACAGCTCTGTCAGTTCTGCCCGGGTCAGCAGGCGGAATTCCCTCTCAGCCATCTTCTTCCTCCTCCGCCCCAAATTCCAGCGTCATGATGATGGCGTCCTCTTTGGGGTCCTGGTAATAGTCCTTCCGCCGGCCCACCTGGGCAAAGCCGTGCTTATAGTAAAGCTGGATGGCCGCCTCGTTGGAGGGCCGGACCTCCAGGGTGAGAAAGGCCAGCTTCTCCCGGCCAAAGCGGACGAAGACGTCCACCAGGTCGTCGGCAATACCGTTGCCCCGGTAGTCCTCCCGGACGGCCACATTGTCGATGTATCCCTCGTCCACCACCACGTGGATCCCGGCATAACCCAGCACCGCCCCGTCGGGCCGCTGGGCCACGATAAAGGAGGCAATGGGGTTATAGAGCTCCTCCTCCAGCATGGCCTCCGTCCAGGGCGCGGAAAAACACTCCCGCTCGATCTGGGCGATCTCTTTCAGATGGGAGCGGTCCATAGGGACCAGCTTATAATTCTTGCTCATGGTTCTTCCTCCTGTATGTCCAGGTCCCGTAGGCCCCCCAGGCCAGGGCAACACCCCCCGCCGGGGCCGCGCAGAACCAAAGGATCGCGCCTCCAATCAGCCTGTCCCAGCCGCCACTGTGGTCGTGGGCCATGCCCCACAGCACCCACGCCGCGAAACCCACCAACAGAAGAGCGGGCAGCAGCTTGAGCCACCGGCGGCGGAGGGTATGGCACAGGAACAGCTGGAGGCAAAACAGGGCCAGGCCGTGGAGGCTCAGCAGCAGGGCCGCCATCCCCCAGCCCTCCCCCAGGGCCTTCCAGCAGAAAGCCCACAGAGCGAGCAGTACAAGGGCGGCCGCCAAAAGAAGCGGGGCCCGGTCCCGCCTCACCCCTTAGCCTCCCCCCAGCTCCTTCCGGCGGCGGAGTCGGCCTTCATGGGCACGGCGTAGTCCACTGCCCCCTCCATCTCCCGGGTCAGCAGCTTTTTCACCTGCTCCGCCTCCCCCTGGGGGCACTCCACAATGAGCTCATCGTGGACCTGAAGAATGAGTTTAGCCTGAAGCCCCTCCGCCTCCAGCGCCCGCTGGACCCGGATCATGGCCAGCTTGATGACGTCGGCGGCGGTGCCCTGGATAGGCATATTAAGGGCCACCCGCTCCCCAAAGGCACGGAGATTGTGGTTGGAGGACTTGAGCTCAGGCAGCCACCGGCGGCGGCCCATAAGGGTAGAGACATACCCCTTCTCCTTGGCCTCCTCCACCACCTTGCTTTGGTAGGCCGCCACCCCGGAAAATGTGGCCAGGTAGCGGTCCATATACTCCTTGGCCTCGGCCACCGAGACCTTGATGTCGTCCGACAGTGAAAAGGCGGAGATGCCGTAAACAATTCCGAAGTTCACCGCCTTGGCCCGGCGGCGCATCTCATGGGTCACCTCTTCCGCCGGCACGCCGAAGACCTGGGAGGCGGTGGCGGTGTGGATATCCTCCCCACTGAGGAAAGCCGCCTGCATGGCCTTGTCCCCGGCCATATGGGCCAGGATCCGCAGTTCGATCTGAGAGTAGTCGGCGTCCACCAGAACGTTGCCCGGAGCGGCCACGAACATATAGCGCAGCTGGGCCCCCAGGTCGGTGCGGACGG
The DNA here is from genome assembly GCA_949744075.1 of uncultured Eubacteriales bacterium. GTDB lineage: Bacteria > Bacillota > Clostridia > Oscillospirales > Oscillospiraceae > Vermiculatibacterium. Next base: position 3,358 of record CATJWI010000030.1, read on the forward strand.
GAATGTTTTGCAGATTGGGCTCAGTGGAAGAGAGCCGCCCGGTGGCGGTGACGGTATTCTGGAAGGAGGTACGGATACGGCCGTCGGCCTCGATCACCTTGGTGAGTCCGTCCACATAGGTGGATTTCAGCTTGGCGTACTGGCGGTACTCCAAAATAAGCTCGATGATGTCATGGTGCCCCCGGAGCTTCTCCAGCACCTCCACATTGGTGGAATACCCCGTCTTGGTCTTCTTCAAAGGAGGCAGGCCCAGCTTGTCAAAGAGGATGTGTCCCAGCTGCTGGGTGGAGTTGATATTGAAGGTCTCCCCCGCCAGCTCATAGATCCCCGCCTCGTCCAGCCGCAGGCGCTCTTCCAGCATCTCCCCAAACTTTGCCAGGGCCTTCCGGTCCACCAGCACCCCGGAGCGCTCCATTCCGGCCAGCACCGGGCACAGGGGCAGTTCGATCTCATAGTAGACCTTGTCCAATCCCAACTCTTTGAGCTGGCCCTCCATCTCCTCCCAGAGGGCGGAGACCAGCATGCAGTGGGCTCCCAGGGCCTGCTCCGCCTCCCGCCGGTCCGACAGCGGGGCGAAGGCGTCCGGGTCGCAGTAGGCTTTGGCCTTGGGATACTCCTGGCGGAACCGGGCCATGCCCAGCTTGTCCAGGTCATAGCTGCCGTCGGTGGGGGCCAGGAGATAGGCCGCCAGCTCAGTATCAAAGCGAAACCCTTCGGTGGACAATCCCTCTCCCAGGAGGGCGTTCATCAGGTCCTTGACTCTATGGGTGACCTTTTGGACCTTTTCGGAAAAGAGAGCCTGCAAAAAGCCGTTGAAATCCCCCAACTTGTCAGGATAGAAGATGGCTGTGTGAAAGTCCTGTTCCGTCTCCCAACAGCCCACCGCCACCGCGGCAAAGCCGGGGGCGGATACCACCCCCACCCAGTGGGCCTTTTGGTAGGTCTCCAGCAGGATCCGGACCCGCTGGTCGCTGTCCACCACCTCTGTGGTCACCGTCCCCGTAAAGGCTTTTTCCTCTACAGGCACATCCGAAGTTCCTTTTAACCCAAGGCGTTCAATGAATTTTGCAAACTCCAGCTTTAGAAACAGCTCGTAAAGCCGTTCCCCTTGCACGTCCTTGTGGAGCGCGTCCTGGGGCCGGAAGGCAATGGGTGCGTCCCGGTGGATGGTAGCCAGGTCGTAGGACATGTAGGCGTCGGCCTTCCCCTCCTCCAGCTTCTTTACCACCCCCGGCTTGGCGGGGGTCTCCGGAGCCTGACAGATGTCGGGCATATGGTCATATAGGTGATCGATGGAGCCATAGCGCTGAATGAGCCCCATGGCGGTCTTCTCTCCGATCCCCTTCACCCCGGGAATATTGTCGCTGCTGTCCCCCATCAGGGCCTTCAGGTCGATAATGTGGATGGGGTCA
>CATJWI010000031.1 GCA_949744075.1 uncultured Eubacteriales bacterium
CACCTCCGGCCAGGAGGGGGAGAGGGCCTTTATCGAGCTGGAGCTGGAGGACGAAAAGATCAACCCCAAATACGGCATCCTGGCGGTAAAGGCCTACCTCCAGCGGGGAGGCTTTGACCCCTACACCACCATCGACCTCCAGGGGGTCAAGACCCGCATCTTCGACTGAATTCAGGTGAAACCCATGGAAACCAAACGCCTGTCCCCCAACGACATAGAGACCGCCGCCCACATCATCGCCGGGGGCGGCCTCCTGGGCATCCCCACCGAGACGGTCTACGGCCTGGGTGCCAACGGCCTGGACCCCGGGGCGGTGAAGGGAATCTTTGCCGCCAAGGGCCGCCCCCAGGACAATCCCCTCATCCTCCACATTCCGGAGGAGAGCTGGTTGGAGCGGTACTGCCAGGACATCCCCCAGACCGCCTACACCCTGGCCCGGCGCTTCTGGCCCGGGCCCCTCACCATGATCCTGAAGCGGCGGGACCTGGTCCCTGACGAGACCACCGCCGGCCTGGACACCGTGGGCATGCGCTGCCCGGACTGCGCTCTCACCCGGGCGGTGATCGCCGCCGCCGGGGTGCCGGTGGCCGCCCCCTCGGGCAACGCCTCGGGCCGGCCCAGCCCCACCACGGCGGCGGCCATGCTGGAGGACATGGAGGGCAAGATCCAAGCCATCCTGGACGACGGCCCCTGCCGGGTGGGGGTGGAGTCCACCATCATCGACCTCACCGTCACGCCCCCCCGGCTCCTCCGACCCGGGGGAGTGACTTTGGAGGAACTGGAGGAGGTGCTGGGCCGGGTGGAGGTGGACGACGCCGTCCGCCGCCTCATGACCCCCGGGGAGCAGCCCAAGGCCCCGGGGATGAAGTACCGCCATTACGCTCCCAAGGCCCCCGTTACCGTGGTGAAAGGGGACCCGGACGAGACGGCGGGCTATATCGTGGCCCGGATGGGGGAACGTAGCGGCGTCCTCTGCTTCGACGAGTTCCAGGGCTATTTCCGGGGCCATCCGGTAGAGACCATAGGCCCCGCCGCCGACCAGGCCCAGCACGCCCGCCGGATCTTTGAGGCCCTCCGGGCCTTCGACCGCCTGGAGGTCACCGATATCTGGGCCCAATCCCCCACCGACGAGGGCCTGGGCCTGGCGGTGACAAACCGCCTCAATAAGGCGGCGGGCTTTCATATCATAGCGCTTCCCTGACCCCCACACCCCATGAGAAAGGATATCCCATGCGAGAAGTAGACCCCAAGACCACCTCCAGAGCCATGAGCTATGAGCTGTATAAAGACGCCCCCATGCCCATGGTGACGCTGTTCAAGACCATAGACGTGACCCCGCTGGTCCGTCTGAGCCGGAAGGGCCACAAGCTGAATATGCTCCTGTGCTGGTGCGCCGCCGCGGCGGCCCGGCGGGTGCCGGAATTTTACCTGCTGCCGGTGGGGCAGGCCCTGGTGGAGTATGACTCCATAGCGGTCAACGTCATCGTGGAGGACGTCAGAGGGGAGTTGGTCTCCTGCGACCTGCCCTTCTCCCCGGACCTGGCCGCCTTTGAGGGAGATTACCTGGCCCTGACCGCCCGGGCCAGGGAGACGGGGGAAAGCCATGAGCTGCCCCAGTCCATGATCCTGGGCACCTCCACCCTGGCCAGGTATGAGATCGACGGCGCGGCCAACTTTTACAGCGGTATCTTCAATAACCCCTTCCTCATCTGGGGCAAGTATACCCGCAAGGGTCTGAAAAAGGTGCTGAAGCTGTCCTTTCAGTTCCACCACGTCCAGATGGACGGCCAGCAGGCCTGTCAATTTTTAGAATACCTGCAGCAGGCCATCGACGGCCTGCGCTGAGCGAGGGCTTTTTCCGCCAGCCCACCGGCCTTGCCGGGAAGGTGCTGCAAAAATTCATGGACTACGGCATGAGGCTGGCCATTCTGGGAGACTTCTCCCACTGCGCCAGCAAACCCTTGCAGGACTTTATCCGGGAGAGCAACCGGGGCAGGACGGTATTTTTCCTTCCCGCGGAGGCCGAGGCCCTGGAAAAATTGTCTGCGATCCTATAGGGCGGGCCGCCTCAGCCCGCCGCCTACCCTACATACACACAAACTCAACACAGAAAGGAAGACCTGAACATGAGCACTCTCACCGCCAACGTCACCCGGGACGCCGCCCTCAAGACCTTGAAGCAGTATAACGCCGAGCCCTTCCACATCCGCCACGGCCTAACGGTGGAGGCCGTCATGGGCTGGATGGCCCAGGAGCTGGGCCACGGGGAGGACAGGGAGTTCTGGTCCCTGGTGGGCCTCATGCACGACGTGGACTTTGAAAAGTGGCCGGAGGAGCACTGCGTCAAGGCCCCCGCACTTTTGCGGGAGGCCGGCTTCTCCGATGCGTTTATCCACGCTGTCTGCTCCCACGGCTGGGGTATGACGGGCACCGACTGCAAGCCCGAGCACCAGATGGAAAAGGTCCTCTTTGCCTGCGACGAGCTCACCGGGCTCATCGGGGCCGCCGCCCTTATGCGCCCCAGCAAGTCCACCAAGGACATGGAGCTTAAGAGCCTGAAGAAGAAGTACAAGGACAAGAAGTTCGCCGCCGGCTGCTCCCGGGAGTGCATCGCCCAGGGGGCGGAGCTTCTGGGGTGGGAACTGGACGAGCTGCTGGACAAGACCCTCCGGGCCATGGCCGCCACCGAGGACGCTGTCGAGGCGGAAGTGGCCGCCAATACCTGAGAAGGGAAGCACCATGAGCGAAAAGCGAGCGGGGGTCCTGGCCGCCCTGGCCGGGGCGGGGATTTCCTATGAGCTGGTGGACCACCCGGCGGTGTACACCATGGAGGAGATGGAGGCCCTCCATCTGCCCCACGGGGAGGCGGTGGTGAAAAACCTCTTCCTCCGGGACCCCAAGGGCCGCCGGTTTTTCCTGGTGAGCCTCCGGGGGGACAAGCGGGCCGACCTGCGGGCTCTGGGAGAACAGTTAGGGGTGAAGCTCTCTTTCGCCTCGGAGGAGCGGCTGATGGAGCAGTTAGGGCTGGAAAAGGGCTCAGTGACCCCATTCGGGGTGCTGAACGGTGGGAGCGGGACGGTGGAAGTCCTCTTTGACGAGGACATCCGGGCCATGCCTCTCATCGGGGTCCACCCCAACGAGAACACCGCAACCGTCTTCCTGGCCCCCGCCCATCTGGCGGGGCTGATCCGGGATCACGGAAATCCATTTGAGTGGGTGAAAATAGGATGAAGGTCATCGGCATCACCGGCCCCACCGGGGCCGGAAAGACCACCGCCCTCAACGCCCTGCGCTCTTTGGGCGCGGTGGTGCTGGACGGCGACGCGGTCTACCATGAGCTGCTGGAAAGCAGCACGGAGATGAAAAAGGCCCTCACCGGAGCTTTTGGCAGGGATATTTTGGACCGGGAGGGCAAAATAGACAGGCGGCTCCTGGCCGAGGCGGTGTATCCCGACGGCCTGGAGCGGCTGAATCAAGTCACCCACCCCCTCATCGTGGCGGAGATCGCCCAGAGGGTGGAGAAGGCCCGCCGGGAGGGCCGCCCGGCGGCGGCCATCGACGCCATCGCCCTGGTGGAGAGCGGGCTGGGAGAGCTGTGCGACGTGATCGTGGCCGTCTTGGCCCCCCTGGACCTGCGGGTAAAGCGCATCATGGCCCGGGACGGCATCGACGAGGCCTACGCCCGCCGCCGGGCCCTGGCCCAGAAGCCGGACGCGTTTTTTCGGGCCCACAGCGATTATGCGCTGGAAAATGTGGAGAATGATACCCCCGAGACCTTCGGGGAAAGGGCGTTGGAGCTGTTTCGGATCCTGGTACCGTAAATCCGGGCGGCCACAAGGGCCGTCCCTATGGTCCGGGAAAAGGAGGGAGGGGGCCTATGGAGGATGCGACGAAAAGGAGGATACTGGTGATAGCCGTGGCGCTGGCCATCGGCCTGGGGGTCATGGCGAAGCTGTTTGTCATCGGGGAACCGGCGGCGGGGGAACAGGTCTCTTGTACTGTGGCTGAGACCGGGGCCCAAATCGAGCTGCGGGTGGACGCGGTGGAGTCTGCCATGGCCCTGCGGGGTTGGCGGTGCAGACAGGAGGGGGATACACTGTATATCAGCGCCCGAAAGGTGCCGGTGTCGCCGCTGTTTCATGAGGGGCATTATGAGACGGCGGTGGACGGGAAGACGGTGGAGAAGATCGTTCTGGGGGACAAGACCGTGTGGTCGCGGGGAGCCTGACGGAAAGAAAAGGGGAAAGAAGAGCAAAAATATCTCCTACCCCATAGAAAAATTCACAATTTCGTGGTATCCTAACACCACGAACCAAAGGAGGTAATTTCCATGGAAGAAAAGATCAAGACCCCCGCCCAAGTCCGGCGGGAGCAGCTGATGCACAACAAGAAGAACGGCTACGACCTGCTCCCCGTGGAGGAGGAGGGGGCGATGAAGGCCTACTGCGAGGACTACAAGAAGTTCCTGGACGCCGCCAAGACCGAGCGGGAGGCGGTAGACGAGGTGGTGCGCCAGGCCGCTGCCAAGGGCTTCACCCCTTTCACCCGGGGCATGACGGTGAAGCCCGGCGACAAGCTCTACCGGGTGAACCGGGGCAAGGCGGTGATGCTGGCCGTCATCGGGGAGAAGTCCCTGGCCGACGGGGTGTCCATCGGCGCGGCCCACATCGACTCCCCCCGGCTGGACCTGAAGCCCCAGCCCCTCTATGAGGACAGCGAACTGGCCTTTTTGAAGACTCACTACTACGGCGGCATCCGCAAGTACCAGTGGGTCACCATCCCCCTGGAGCTCCACGGGGTGGTGGTCCGCTCTGACGGCTCGGCGGTGAAGGTGGCCATCGGCGCCGGGGCCGGGGACCCGGTGTTCACCGTGGACGACCTGCTGCCCCACCTGGGCTCTGAGCAGGCCAAGAAGCC
>CATJWI010000032.1 GCA_949744075.1 uncultured Eubacteriales bacterium
ACCTTCAAAGGAGAAAGCGGCAGAGACAGCGGCTTTTGGATAATAAAGGGCGGGGTGCGATATGCACCCCGCCCTCAGTGGGGCAGTTTCCTAAGACAGAAGAACCGTCCCCTTGTCTTTCCCCTTGTCTTTCCCTTGTCTTTGTCCCCTTGTCTTTTAGATAGGGGGACGGATGATTTGCGGGTCAGAGGATCATCCCTTATAGTTCCCGCTCCTCGTTATACTCCTGGATGGCCAGCAAAAACGCGGCCCCATATTTGTCCGCCTTCTTCTCCCCCACGCCGGATATTTTCAAAAATCCCGCCACACTGGTGGGCCGCTTGGCCACCATATCGGCTAAGGTGGCGTTGGAGAAGATCATAAAGGGCGGCACGTTCTCCTTTTGGGCCAGACGGTAGCGCAGCTTCTTCAGGACCTGGAACAGCTCCTCCCGCTCCGCCTCTGTGGCGGGCCGCGTCTGCTTCCTGTCCTCTTTTTCCGCCGGCTCCAGCTCCGCCTGAACCCTTACCAGCTGTTGGACCATCTCCCCCCGGAAGAGCACCTCCCCCGCCGCCTTGGTCAGCAGGAGGCCGCCATGCTCTAAGCGGTCGTCCCGGGTCAGATAGCCCTTGTCCGTCAGCAGCCGGATCAGCTCTCCCAGTTCTTTTTCGGGAACCTCTCTCATCAGTCCGTAGGTGCTCAGCTTGTCCAGGCCCAGCCCCTGGAGCCGCTGGCTTTTGCTGCCCCGGAGGGTCTGGACGATGAGGCCGGAGCCCACATTGTACCCCAAGCGGTCCCCGGCCCGCTTTACGCAGGAGAGGATCATCTGGGCCTGGCGGGTCACGTCCCGGGTGATAAACTCCCCCTTGCAGTTGCCGCAGTGGCCGCACTGTGCCGGGTGGTCCTGGCCAAAGTAATCCAGCAGCCGGCCCCGGAGGCAGTCGGAGGTGGTGCAATAGGCCACCATCTGCTCCAACCGCTGCCGGTCCCGGCGGACCGCCTGGGTCCGCTCGGCCTCGGTGAGTTCTTCATTGTCGCGGCCGTTTTCAATGAGGAACCGGGCGGTGGTGACGTCCCCGCCGCTGTAGAGCAGGATGCACTCCGCCGGCTCCCCGTCCCGGCCGGCCCGGCCCGCCTCCTGGTAGTAGGCCTCCAGGCTCTTGGGCATGTTGTAGTGGATCACATAGCTCACGTTGGACTTGTCGATGCCCATGCCGAAGGCATTGGTGGCCACCATAATGGGGGCGCGGTCAAAGCGGAAGTCGTCCTGGTTCTCCTTCCGCTCCCCCTCCTCCAGCCCGGCGTGATACCGGGTGGCGGGAAAGCCCCGCTTCCGGAGGCCGGCGCAGACCTGCTCCACGGCGTGGCGGGTGGCGCAGTAGATGATGCCGCTCTTCCCCTCCCGGGCGGCCACCAGTTCCCGGAGGGCGGTGGCCTTCCGCTTGGGCTGGAGGACCTGGAAATACAAATTGGGCCGGTCAAAGCCGGTGACCAGAGTCAGGGGGTCCCGGAGGCCCAGCAGGTCCGTCACATCCTGCCGCACCGCGCCGGTGGCGGTGGCGGTGTAGGCGGCTACCGGGGGCCGCTTGGGCAGCTGGGCCAGGAAGGCGGGGATCTTCAGGTAGCTGGGCCGGAAATCCTGCCCCCACTGGGAGACGCAGTGGGCCTCGTCCACCGCCACCAGGGAGATCTCCGTCTCCCTGGCAAGCTTGAGGAACCCTTCTCCCCCCAGGCGTTCCGGGGCCACGTAGAGCAGCTTGAACTCCCCCGCCCAGGCCCGGCGGTAGGTCCTGCGCAGCTCTTCCTCGCTCAGGGAGCTGTTGATGAATCCGGCGGGGACCCCCGCCTCGGTCAGGGCGGTCACCTGGTCCTTCATCAGGGAGATGAGGGGGGAGATGACGATGGCCAGCCCCGGCAGCAGCAGGGCGGGGATCTGATAGCACAGAGATTTGCCGCCCCCGGTGGGCATGACTCCCAGCACGTCCCGGCCTGCCAGCACGCCATCGATGAGCTTCTCCTGGCCGGGACGGAAGGTCTCGTGACCAAAGTACCGCTTCAAGACCTCCTGCTTGTCCATAGTTTCCCCTCCCTTCCGGTTTTGCTCCTATTATAATCGAATTTGGGGGAAAGGGCAAGTTTGCCTCCTTTCCCGCCCCGATTTTGGGGTGACGAAGGGTCAAATTTGTGGTATACTATCCAAAAAGCAGGAAAGGAGTCCCCCCATGAATTATGAGGAAATTTATGCCCAGCAGAGCCAGCATTTTGAGTCTCCCTGGTTCCAGGGCTGCTCCTTCTCCAACGAGTGGCGCAACGAGTGGAAACGGGTCCTCCGCTCCGCCGCCCGGAAGCCGGAGCCCTACCCGCCCCAGCGGCCCGGGGCGGTGATGGCTCTGGAGCACGAATTCCGGGGCACCCCTTTTGTCTTCCACCTGGACCGGGACAAGCTGTGGGACTGGTTTGGGCAGGATGGGCGGCTTAAGGAGCGGCGCATCTTCCTGGCCCGGGAGCTGACCAAAAACACCAACGGGGAGGTGGGCATCAAGGACTCCCCCCTCACCTGGGACCCGGAGCTGGCCGAGCCCATGGTGGACCCGGAGGGCAAGGAGATCTTTGCCGTCTCCCTGCCCGGGGTGCCCCCGCCCCTGCGGGTGGTCTACGGCAACCAGCGGGTGGACCACTGCTTTGGGGGCTGGCGGAAAAACAAGCTGCCCATCTATTTGGTCCAGGCCGAGTTCACCCCCGCCTTTCTGGCCGACTCCTTCGAGGTGGCGCTGTATCTATTTTGGATGGATGTGTGCATTTTTTCCGAAAACCGGCTGAAGCTGAAGGAGAAGGACTTAAAGCCCCTGCTGCATATTTTCCGGCCCTCCTCCATGCTGACGGTAAAGGGACTCTTGGAGCGGTAAAAGAAAACGGCGTGATGCCTTTTGCATCACGCCGTTCTTTTTTACCGGACTGAATCCCTCAGCTGGGCCGCCTCCCGGGCCAGCTGCTCGATCTCGTCGAACCTGCCCGCCTCCAGGAGGTCGGAGGGGACGATCCAGGTGCCGCCGCAGGCCACCACGTTCTTTTGGGTCAGGTAGTCCCGGGCGTTACCCGGCTTCACCCCTCCGGTGGGCATGAACTTCATGCCTGCGTAGGGGCCCGCCAGAGCCTTGAGCATGCTCACGCCCCCCACCACCCCGGCGGGGAAGAGCTTTACCATGGAGAGGCCCTCCCGCATGGCGGCCTCCACCTCAGAGGGAGTGGCGGTGCCGGGGATCACGGGGACTCCTTGCTTTTTACACCAGCGGACAGTGTCCAAGTTGAGGCCCGGACTGATGATGGCCTTGGCCCCCGCCCCCACCGCTGCCTTGGCGGTCTCCGGGGTCAGGACGGTGCCCGCGCAGACGAACATTTCGGGCACGGCGTGGGCGATGGCGGCGATGGAGTCGGCGGCGGCGGCCGAGCGGAAGGTGATCTCCGCCGCAGGCAGGCCGCCCTTCATCAGGGCCTGGGCCAGGGGAACGGCGTGGTCCGCCGTGTCCATTTTGATGACGGGCACAATGCCCACCTTATACAAAATTTGCTCCATATCCATGGCTTATGCCCCCTTCTGCTTGGTCTCCGCCATGAACTTTTCCAGTTCCGGACGGGTGGGAAGGCCCTCGTTGTCGCTGACGTGCTGGATCTGGATGGTGCCGATGGCTCCGGCCCGCTGGACGGCCTCTGGCAGGGAGAGGCCCTCCATAAGGGCGCTCTCCAGGCCGGCGGCGAAGCCGTCTCCCGCCCCCACCGTGTCCACGATCTTCTTGGGGGGATAGGCGGGGGTCTTGAAGGAGCCCTCCTTGGTGAAGGTCTCCGCCCCATCGGCTCCGGTCTTTACCACCACCGTCTTGGCCCCTAGGTCCAGGTAGAACCTGCCGATGACGGCGGCTTCCTTGCTGCCGCAGAGGGTCAGGCCCTCGTTCTCCCCGGGCAGGACATAGTCCGCCTTGGCGCACATCCTGTTGATCTCCTCTACCATCTTTTCCTGGCTGGGCCACAGCTGGGGCCGCAGGTTGGGGTCAAAGAAGATGGGAATACCCGCCTTTTTGGCCTGGTCCATCAGATAATGAGTGGTGGCCAGGGCGGTCTCTGAGGTGGCGGGGAGGATGCCGCTCAGGTGGATGGCGTCCCACTTGTTGAGGTCCACGTCCTTCACGTCGTCCACCGAAATGGTGGAGGCAGCGGAGCCCGCCCGGAAGTAGTAGATGTCCGGGTCCCCCTGGCTGGTCTTGCTCTTGAGCATGAACCCGGTGCGGTGGTCTGGGTCGATCTGGGTAAGGGAGGTGTCGATGCCGTTCTCATTCATGCAGTTGATGATCTGGCGGCCAAAGGGGTCCTCCCCCACCTTGGTGAGGTAGCCCACGGTGTGGCCCAGGCGGGTGAGACCTACGGCCACGTTGAACTCCGCACCGGCCACCGAGGTGGAGAAGTGCTTCACCTTTTCCAGCTTGGCCTCCTCCTGGGCGATGAAGAGGCCCATGGGTTCTCCCACGGTCAAAATGCGTTTCGATTCCATTCCTTCTTGCCTCCCTTTTTAGGGCTGCTTGCCAATATAGGCCAGGATGCCGCCGTCCACATAGAGGATGTGACCGTTGACGAAGTCGCTGGCCTCGCTGGCCAGGAAGACGGCGGGACCCATCAGGTCCTCGGTGGTGCCCCAGCGGGCGGCGGGGGTCTTGGCAATGATGAACTGGTCGAAGGGGTGGCGGGACCCGTCCGGCTGCCGCTCCCGGAGGGGGGCGGTCTGGGGGGTGGCGATGTAGCCCGGGCCGATGCCGTTACACTGGATATTGGCCTCCCCGTACTCCGAGCAGATGTTCCGGGTGAGCATCTTCAGCCCGCCCTTTGCGGCGGCGTAGGCGGAGACGGTCTCCCGGCCCAGCTCGCTCATCATGGAGCAGATGTTGATGATCTTGCCCTTGCCCTTTTTCAGCATGCCGGGGATG
>CATJWI010000033.1 GCA_949744075.1 uncultured Eubacteriales bacterium
CTTCGCCGCCGCCACCTGCTCCCTGGGCACCTGCTACGAGTACGGAAAGGGCGTGGAGGCGGACAAGGCCAAGGCGGTGAAGCTCTACGGGGCCGCCCCTCTGCGGAACTATCCCCCCGCCGTGTGCCGCCTGGGCCTGTGCTATGAGAATGGCCAGGAGGTGGAGCAGAGCTGGCAGCGGGCCGCCGAGCTGTACCTTCAGGCCGCCCAGGCCGACTATGTTCCCGCCATGTGCAACTACGCCTGGTGCTGTGAGTTTGGCCAGGGGGTGGAAAAGAATATCACGGAGGCGTTCCGGTGGTTCAACATCGCCGCCGAGCGCAACTATCCCCGGGGGCTGTGCCGGGTGGGCCTGTTCTATGAAGAGGGAGACCAGGTGGAGCAGAGCTGGGAGAAGGCGGTGGACTACTACCGCCGCTCCGCTGAGCAGGGCTACGCCCCGGGGCAGTGCAACCTGGGCTGGTGCTGCGAGGCCGGCAAGGGCACCGAGCAGAGCTGGGAGGAGGCCGTCAAGTGGTACCGGGCCGCCGCCGAGCAGGGCTATCCCCGGGCCCAGTGCAACCTGGGCTGGTGCTGTGAGGCGGGCAAGGGCACGGCCCAGAGCTGGGAGGAGGCCGTCAAGTGGTACTGGGCCGCCGCCGACCAGGGCTATGTCCGGGCCCAGTGCAACCTGGGCTGGTGCTATGAGGCCGGCAAGGGAGTGGAGCAGAGTTGGGAGAAGGCGGTGGAGTGGTACCAGAAGGCCGCCCAACAGAACTACCCCCGGGCCCAGTGTAACCTGGGTTGGTGCTACGAGCGGGGCAAAGGGGTCAAGCAGGATTACAACGAGGCCTTCCGCCTTTACTCCGCGGCGGCGGAGCAGGATTACGCCCCCGCCATCTGCAATCTGGGTGTCTGCCACGAGATGGGCTGGGGTACCCCTCAGAGCTGGGAGGAGGCCACCAAATGCTACCGTAAGTCCGCCGAAATGGGCGACGAGGCTGCCCAATGCAACCTGGGCTGGTGCTATGAGGCCGGCAAGGGCGTCCCTGAGGACAAGGCCCAGGCGGTGGAGTGGTACCGCAAGTCCGCCGAGCAGGGCTATCCTCGGGCCCAGTGCAATCTGGGCTACTGCTACGAAGCCGGCATCGGCGTGGAAAAGAGCATGACCGAGGCCATCTTCTGGTACACCAAGGCCGCCGAACAGGGTAACGCCCGGGCCCAGACCAACCTGGCCTACTGCTACGACGAGGGCGTGGGAGTGGAGCAGGACTACGAGAAGGCCGTCCACTGGTACTCCCTGGCCGTGGAGCAGAACTATGCCCGGGCCCAGTGCAACCTGGGTTACTGCTATGAGATGGGCCACGGGGTAAAAAAGGATCTGCAGGAAGCTGCCCGGCTCTATGTCCTTGGCGCCGATAACGGCGACCCGGTGAGCCAGTGCAACATCGCCTGGTTCTACCTCAACGGCCTTGGGGTCCAGAAAGACCCGGTCCGGGCCTTTGAGTATTTCCAGAAGGCCGCCCAGCAGAACAATCTCCGGGGGCTCTACAATGTGGGCCTATGCTATGACCAGGGCGACGGTGTCCACAAGGACCGGGTCAAAGCCCTGGAGTGGTACCGCAAGGCTGCGGCCATGGGCCACGCCGACGCCATGTTCCGGGTGGGCAGCTTCACCGAGCACGGCCTGGGCGGAGCTGTCCAGGATGTGGCCAAGGCCATTGAGTGGTACCAGCGGGCCGCCCAAAAGGGCAGCGAGGAGGCCAAGCAGGCTCTGGAGCGCCTCAACGGCGCCGCCCCCCAAACGCCGCCGGCGCCCCCTCAGCCCCCTGCCGAGGAGGCCAAGGAGGAGAAAAAGGGCGGGTTCTTCAAGAAGTTTTTCGGAAAATAAAAGAATACAAAAAAAGGAGACGCTTCCCGGGAAGCGTCTCCTTTTTTTGCCTGCCCCGGTACCAAACTTTACAGCTATACACAGGGGCCCCAAGGCCCTATAATGGAGGTAATGTGGAAAAGGAGGGGCCGTTTTATGACCATCGAACCCATTGGAGCCACCGGCGTGGTCCTCTATCTGACGCCTGCCGACCTGGAGCAGTGGGGCTGCTCCGCGGACAGCCTGACCCTGCAGCAAGCCCTTACCTTGACCCGGGAGGTCTGCGCCGGGTCGGGGATCCCGCTGGAGGGGGCCGTGGAGATCGAGGCGTACCCCGAGTGCTGCGGCGTGCTGGTCTTCGCCCACACCAAGGCCCAGGGGCCGCTCTGGTTCATCTTCGACGGGCTGGAGGCTCTGATGGAGGCCGCGTTGGTCCTCCATGGCACCCCGGTGGACGCCGGGCTCTGGTGGCGGGAGGGGAAATACTATCTGGCCCTGCCCTCCGGGGCGGAGGGGGCGGCCCAGGTCTGTGGGGAGTATGGAGGCTCCTACCCCCAGGGCTTCCGGCCTGAACAGGGGCGGCTCATCTTCTCCCATTACGCCCTGGCCCACCTGGTCCGGCATTTTTTGCGTTTACATCTGTGAAATTTATGGTATAATAAGGGCACCCCTACAGAGAGGAGGTGCCCCATGGACAAGAAGGGTACCAAACCCATCGCTAAGAACGCCAAGGCTTTCCACGACTATTTCGTGGAGGAGCGGTTCGAGGCGGGGGTGGTCCTGGCGGGCACCGAGGTCAAATCCGTCCGCCAGGGCGGCGTAAACCTGAAGGACAGCTGGTGCCAGGTGAAGGACGGGGAGCTGTGGCTCTACGGGGTACATATCAGTCCCTATGAGAAAGGCAACATCTTCAACAAGGACCCCCGCCGCACCCGGAAGCTGCTGATGCACAAGCGGGAGATCATGCGTCTTATGGGTGCGGTCCAGCGGGAGGGGTTGACCCTCATCCCCCTGTCCCTCTACTTCAAGGACGCCAAGGTGAAGGTGGAGGTGGGCCTGTGTAAGGGCAAGAAGCTCTATGACAAGCGGGCCTCCGCCGCGGAGCGGGACTCCAAGCGGGCGGTGGACCGGGCCCTGAAGAGCTATAACCGCTGAGAGGTGGCCGCCATGACAGAGACAAGCGCGGGCCCGGAGCAAAAGGCCCCAGCCAAGGGGGGCAGCCGCCTCCGGGGAGCCTTGGGGGCCTTTCTGGGGGCTTTTTTGGGGGCCTTTCTCTCTGACCTTCTTTTATTCCTCCTCCCCGACGACGTGGGGGAACTGGCCCTGCTGGTATCCATGATGCTGGTGGGCTGGACGGCCTGCTGGGGCTATCGGCTGCTGCGGGGCTACCGCTCCATGCGGTTTGCCCAGTGGACGGTGCGTGCAGCGCTTATGATCGGCCAGCCCCTGGCCCTGGCCGTGGTATTTACTCTGACCAGCCTGTGGAAGGCTTACGGGACGCTGGCGGTCCACGCCGACACCCTGGCCGTCACCTTTAGCCGGACATTGGCCCGTCTGTTGCAGCGGGACTCCCTGCCCTATTGGGTCATGTTGGTCCTGCTCAGCCTGCTTTTTGTCCGGTTGAGCTGGGGTGGGCTTTTGAAGTATGTGGATCCCGCCTGGTACTCCGATCCCCGGCGGCTGGCCCGGATCGGAGGCGGAGGGGCCGCCTTCAACATGCCCCCCTGCTGGCCTTTGCCCCCGGCGGAGCATATCCCGGAACAGTTTGAGGTGGAAAAGGGTAAGCTCACTGTAGACGGCAGTACCATCACCTTCAAGCCCTGGGCCAAGCCCCGCCGGCACTTTCAGATCGGCGATGTGGCCGGGGTGGTCCTGGGGGTCTCCACCGGGTTCAATATCCTCTACGACAGGGAAAACCGGGAATTGGCCCGGTTCGCCTGGAGCCGGAAGAACGCTCTGCTCTTCGGCCAATATCTTGTGGCCCAAGGGATCCCCTTCGTGGACCCCAACGGGGCTCCGGTGGCCGTCCGCGCTCCGGAACGGCGGAGCGTTTCCCGGCAGTTCACCCTGCGGGAGGGGAAATTTTGCCTGGTGTTTGGCTGGCTCGGGGTAGCGCTCTTCGGCACTGCCGCCCTGGTCTGCCTGCTCCTCATGGAGGACGGGGAACGGCTGATGTACACCGCCATGGCCCTGCCCATCTTGGGGGTGTTCGTGGGCCTGTTGCTGAGCTATTACAATCGGCGGCTGGAGGTGGACGGAGAGCTGGTTACCTACACCAATTCTTTGCGGCAGACCGTCCAATTCCGGTTCTCCGATATCGCGGAGATCAAGCCGGGACTCAACAGCTGCAAGCTAAAGAGCACCCAGGGAAAGACCCTGGCCCGGTTTGGGACCAATATGGAAACCGCGGCCCTTCTCATGGACCGTTGGACACAATACAAACAAGAAAGGAATGATATCCATGAGTAACCCCATCGTCACCATTGAGATGGAAGATGGCGGCGTGATGAAGGCCGAGCTCTACCCGGAGGTGGCCCCCAACACGGTGAACAACTTCATCTCCCTGGTGCAAAAGGGCTTCTACGACGGCCTCATCTTCCACCGCTGCATCCCTGGCTTCATGATCCAGGGGGGCGACCCCCAGGGCAGCGGCATGGGCGGCCCAGGCTACACCATCCCTGGGGAGTTCTCCTCCAACGGCTTCCAAAACGACCTGAAGCACGACCGGGGCATCCTCTCCATGGCCCGGACCATGGCCCCCAATTCGGCTGGCAGCCAGTTCTTCCTCATGGTGGCTCCCGCCCCCCAGCTGGACGGGGAGTACGCCGCCTTCGGCAAGGTCATCGAGGGCATGGAGGTGGCCGACAAGATCGTCCTCTCCCCCCGGAACGTCTACAACGACAAGCCCAACCAGGATCAGCGGATGAAAACCGTGACGGTGGACACCTTCGGGGTGGATTATCCGGAGCCGGAGAGATCCTGAATATGTTTCCCCGGCCTGTATAGGCCGTCTCGCCCCCCTGTGGGGGCTCGACGGGGGCGTACTGGTTTCGACGGGGGCGTGGAAGTGGGAATAGCGGGCGGATGCGCCTAACATCCTTAAAATGGGCA
>CATJWI010000034.1 GCA_949744075.1 uncultured Eubacteriales bacterium
ATCTGAGAGAGCTTGTACTCCTCCAAGCGCTGGGCGTTGGGGGTGATGGTGGCGCACTTCACCGCCACACCGTACTTCTTGGTGGCCTCGGCGGAGTCCACTGTCACTTGGTCCTTCGTCTTTTCCCGCTCGGGAAGGCCCAGGTCGTAGTACTCCGTCTTCAGGTCGATATAGGGCTCCAGCAGCTCCTTTTTGATCCCGGCCCAGAGGATGCGGGTCATCTCATCCCCGTCCATCTCCACCAGGGGAGTGGTCATTTTGATCTTCTCCATGGGTGTGTCCCCCCTTTTTGATTTGTCCCAGTTTACCACTGCAGGGCGGGAAAGTCAACATGTCCCAGATCCCGGCATAGGATGGGGAAACTTCCAACCTGAGGTGAGACACATATGATAAAAAAACAACTGAGCCTGCTGCTCTGCGGCATTCTGCTCCTGCCTCTGCTCCTGTCCTCCCCGGCCATGGCCGCGGAAGGGATGGACGTCAGCGTCTTTCAGGGGCAGGTGGATTTTTCCGCCGCCCGGCAGGGGGGCGTTGAGATCGTCTATATCCGCGCCAGTTATGGGCGCACGGGCGTAGACGCCCGCTTCTATCAAAACTGTGCCGCCGCCCAAGCTGCCGGTATCCCCTTTGGCTTTTACCACTACCTGTCGGGCACAACCCCAGAGGCCGCCCGGCAGGAGGCGGAGCACTTTGCCAGCCTTATCCGGGACCAACCCTACTCCTGCCGCCCCGCTTTGGACTTTGAGGGCCACCGGGAACTGAGCAAGACCCAGGCCACCGCCGTGGCACTGGCCTTTTTACAGCGGGTGGAGCAGCTTTTGGGCGTCCGGCCCATGATCTATGCCGACCGCTCCACCGCCTCCACCCAGCTGGGCGCGGCAGTGGCCGAGTACCCCCTGTGGCTGGCCCAGTGGGGCGTATCCGCCCCCCGGCTCTCGGGCACCCCCTGGACGCAGTGGGCAGGCTGGCAGTACACCAACAAGGGGCTGGTCCCCGGGGTAGCGGGATACGTGGACCGGGACAGGTTCACCGAGGCGGTGCTCGTCTCCAAGGACAGCGGGGCCTCCTTCCTCTATACCGTCCGGCGGGGAGACACCCTGTGGGCCCTGGCCCGCCGCTTCGGCACCACCATCTCCGCCATTGCGGCGGACAACGGGATACGGGACCCTAATCTAATTTATGTAAACCAAGTCCTCCGAATCCAGGGGGAGCAGGGGGAGCGGAGCTATACGGTCCAGGTCGGGGACACCCTGTGGGGCATCGCCCGGACCTATGGGACCACTATAGACCAGCTTGTCCGGCTCAACAGCATTTCAAACCCCAACCTGATCTATCCAGGCCAGGTGCTCCAGCTGCCCTAAACGGAAACTTCTCTCTTTGCAAAAAATTTGAATATCTTTTCATTTTCTCTTGACAGATTCGTATTTTTATGCAATAATCCTGAATAGATCCCACGCAGAAAGGTTGAGGAACATGAAAAAACAATTCAGCAAACTCGTCATCTCCACCCTGGTGGCCGCTCTGGCCATGGGTAACGTCAGCGCCTTTGCCTGTACCGGCGCCTATGTAGGCAAGCAGGTCAGCAGCGACGGCACCGCCATTATCGCCCGAAGCGAGGATATCAGCCCCTCGGATTATGATAAGCTCCACACCGTGGTCCCCGCCTCCCACGAGGCCGGGCGCACCCTGGACGATATCAACGGCTTCTCCTACCCTCTGCCCGACCACACGTATAAATATACGCAGATGGAGGACTACGCCTCTGCCGGAGACGGGCTTTATGCCGCCGTCTGTGTCAACGAGATGGGGGTGGCTGTCACCGGCACCGTATCCGCCTCGGGCTGTGATGAGTGGAAGGCCGTAGATCCCACCGTCAAAACCGGCCTGCGGGAGGCCGTCCTCCCCGCCCTGGCCGCCGCAACCTCGGCTACCGCCAAGGAGGCCGTTGACACCCTGGCCGCCGTGGTGGACCAGTATGGCTCTGCCGAGGGCAACATTATCCTGGTGGCCGACCAGTCCGAAGCCTGGATCATGGAGTTTTACGGCGGGAAGCACTATGCCGCCATGAAATTGCCCGAGGATAAGGTGGCTGTCTTCGGCAACCACTTTATGCTGGGCGCCGCCGATCCGGCCGACACTGAGAATTTTGTCCTCTCCGCCGGGCTCTTGGACACCATCGAGGCCGCCGGGCTCACCGTGAAGGACGAGGAGGGGAAGGTCCTGCTGGCCCAGTCGGTCTGCGGGGGCAAGCGCTCCGAGGGCAACAATTTGAGAAACTGGGGCGGCATGCATATTCTGGCCCCCTCCCTGGCCGGGGAGACCTTTGAGGCCGACACCTTCTATCCCCTGCTCTACGCCCCCGACGAAAAGGTGGACGTGCAGGACGTGATGGCCGTTTTCCGCACCCGGTATGAGGGTACTGCCTACGACCTGAATCTGGAGGGCCAGGAGGACAACCGGGCCATCGCCGTGTCCACCACCCCCGACACCCACATCGTCCAGCTCTTTGACGATATGCCCGCAGACTGTGCGGCCCTGACCTGGCTGGCCCTGGGCGGTGGGGAGCACAGCGTGTTCATCCCCGAGTTCTCTGCCGTTACCCAGCTGCCCGAAGCCTATGGCGTGGACGCCCCCACCTATAACGCCGACAGCGCCTACTGGGCCTTCAAGAAGATCTGCGCCCTGGCCGACCAGGGCCGGGCCCTCTATAACCCCGGGGTCCAGGCTTACTGGGAGTTCCAGGAGGAGGCCCTGGTGGAGCAGATGGCCCAGGAGAAGGAGGTCATCAAGGTCCTGGCCCAGAGCGACCCCGCCGCCGTGGCTGGCCACGTGGACCAGCTCACCGCCGCCACCCTGGCCGACCTGATGGGCAAGTCCGACGCGCTGTTTGAGGAGCTCATCACCTCCGCCACCCACAACGCCGCCCCTGGGCGGAGGGGTCCCAAGGCCTTTATCCCCAGCGGCTTTACCGCTCTGCGCTCCGCCGCCGAGGCCAAGGGCTATACCGTCACCTGGGACGCGGAGGCCAATGCGGTGGCCCTCACCAAGGAGGGCCAGAGCCAGAGCGTGTCCTTCGAGGATACCACCATCTTTGTCATCGATGGGGTGACCTATGTGCCCACCGCTTTTGTGGAGGGGCTGTAAGACCCACATGGCCCCAAAAAGCCCGCACGGTTTTTCCGTGCGGGCTTTGTTTGCCTTTTTTGAAACCTCTCTGGACGTTTGGGACGGGGAGGAGACCGCCTGTACCGTTCTCCTCGCCAACGGCTCTGCCTTTGCTCCCGCCTATGGCGGGTTTGCCTGGCATAACCGGCGGGGCTGGGGGCGGGCGGCTGGGGGCAGCCGCCCCTACACGGGGAAAGGTCATTTTTTCTCCTCGCACAGCTCCATGAGGCGCTCGGCCAGCTCGCCCCGGGTCATGCTTTGCCCCTCCGGGGCGGAGGTGGTGGACAGGGCGGCGGCTGCGGCGGCTTCACCGCCCAGGTAGCGCCCCAGGATCCGCTCCAGCTGCTCCCATGTCACCCCCGCTCCGGGACGGAAGGTGTTGTCCTCAAAGCCCCGGACCAGGCCCCGGGTCTCGGCCCACACCACCGCTTGGGTGTACCACTCCTCCGGCCCCACATCGGAAAAGCGGCTGCTTCCCAGCACCAGGGGCTCCCCCGCCATGCGCCACACCATGGTGGCCGCCATGGCCCGGGTGGCGGTAAGCTCGGCGCCAAAGGCGTTCTCCTCCATGCCCCGGACCAGGCCCCGCCGGTAGCCATACTGAGCAGCGTCATACCAGCGTTGGCCAAAGTCCACGTCCAGAAAGGGCTCCTCCACCACCGCCCCCTCTGGCCTGGGGATGATCTCGGGCAGAGAGGAGCTTTTTCCTCCCGCCCCCAGGCACAAGGCTGCCCCCAGCCAAAGTGCCCACGCTCGCCGTCCCATCGCGCTCCCTCCTTTGCCCCCATTTTTCCCACCTGGGGCAAAATCTACACCCGGCCCTTGTTTTTTCCCCGGCATGGGCATATAATAGTCCCCATCCAAAAACAAAGGAGTGAAGCTCCATGGCCAAGTCCGTCATCCCCCAGGGGTACGCCCCCTCTCTCAACCTCTATGACACCCAGAAGGCCATCGGCCTTTTGAAGCGTATTTTTGAGGACACCCTGGCCGGCGCTTTGAATCTGCGCCGGGTATCCGCCCCCCTCTTTGTCCAGGCCGCCACCGGCCTCAACGACGACCTCAACGGCGTGGAGCGGCCGGTGTCCTTCGACGTGCCCTTCGCCCAGGCCGACGCCCAGGTGGTCCACTCCCTGGCCAAGTGGAAGAGAATGGCCCTCTACCGCTACCACTTCTCCGTGGGGGAGGGCCTGTATACCGACATGAACGCCATCCGCCGGGACGAGGAGCTGGACAACCTCCACTCGGTGTACGTGGACCAGTGGGACTGGGAAAAGGTCATCGCCCCCCGGGACCGGACGGAGGAGTACCTGCGCCGGACGGTGGAGGCCATCGCCGAGGCCATCCGGGAAACCCAGCACACCCTCCGCGCCGCCTACCCGGTGCTCCACAAGCTGCCCCTGCTGCCCCAGGAGGTGAGCTTCGTCACCGCCCAGGAGCTGGAGGACCGCTGGCCGGACAAGACCCCCAAGGAGCGGGAGCACGCCTGGGTGAAGGACCACCCCCTCACCTTCCTCATGGGCATCGGCGGGGCCTTAAAATCGGGCAAACCCCACGACGGCCGGGCCCCCGACTACGACGACTGGTCCCTCAACGGCGACATCCTGGTGTGGAACAGCGTGCTGGAGGGGGCCTTTGAGCTGAGCTCCATGGGCATCCGGGTGAGCCCCGAGAGCCTGGACCACCAGCTGAAGCTCTCGGGCCACGACGAGCGCCGGGAGCTGGAGTTCCACAAGCTGCTGTTGGAGGGCAAGCTGCCCCTCACCATCGGCGGCGGCATCGGCCAGAGCCGGCTGTGCATGTACCTGCTGGGCCGGGCCCACATCGGCGAGGTCCAGGCGGGGATCTGGGATAGGGAGACCCTGGAAGCCTG
>CATJWI010000035.1 GCA_949744075.1 uncultured Eubacteriales bacterium
CACCTGGCTCATGTTCTCGATCTCCAGGTAGCTGAACTCCCGGCCCTTGGCGATCTTGTAGTCGTTGCACAGGCCGTATTTGTCGTTGCCCAGGCGGATTTGGGGGTAGTGGTCGTCGCTGCCGCCGCCGTAAGAGGAGCTCATCATACCACCGCCGCTGACAACCTCCATGCCGACGTAATTCCGGTTCCGGGCCAGGGTCTTGGCCCCGTAGGAGATGGTGATGTCGGAGTAGACATACCCGTTGGGGGTGACGCCCTCCACCTCCTCCATGCCCAGGCAGTAGTCATAGAGCAGCTGGCCCACGTTGTTGTTGGAGTCCCACCAGTTGTAGGCGGAGACCTCCAGGATATTGGTGCCCTGGCTCTCGTAGTACGCCTTCATGGCCATATTCTGGCCCTCGGCGTAGCTCACCAGGATGATGACGGCGGCCAGGCCGATGATGATGCCCAGCATGGTCAGGAAGGAGCGGCCCTTGTTGGAAGAGATGGACTTGGCCGCCATCTTGATGGCTTGGGAGATATTCACAGGCCCACCTCCTCTCGGGTGCCGTCGGCGATGATCTTGCCATCGGCCAGGCGGACGATGCGCTCGGCGGTGGCGGCGATGCCGTTGTCATGGGTGATGAGGATGACGGTGGTGCCGTCGTCGTGGAGGGAGTGGAGAATTTCCAGCACGTGGCGGCCCGTCTTGGAGTCCAACGCGCCGGTGGGCTCGTCGGCCATGATGATGTTGGGGTGGGTGGCGATGGCCCGGGCAATGGCCACCCGCTGCTGCTGGCCGCCGGACATCTCGCTGGGCTTGTGGCCCGCACGGTCGAACATGCTCACCCGCTCCAGGGCGGCCTCGCTGCGCTCGTGGCGCTTGTCCGGGCCGATGCCCTGGTAGATCAGGGGCAGCTCCACATTCTCCCGGGCGGAGAGGGCGGGGATCAGGTTGTAGCCCTGGAAAATGAAGCCGATCTGCTTGTTTCGGATGTGGGCCAGCTGGCGGTCGGAGAGTTCCGTCACGTCGGTTCCGTCCAGGTGGTAGTCCCCATAGGTGGGGATATCCAGACAGCCCAGGATATTCATGAGGGTGGACTTGCCCGAGCCCGATTGGCCAATGATGGAGACGAACTCTCCCCGGTCGATCTGGAGGCTCACCCCGTCCAGGGCCCGGACTTCGCTCTCCTTCCCCTCATTGTAAATTTTGTAGAGGTCTTTGATGTCTATCAGCATGGCGTACCTCTTAGCCCCAGGCCTGGGTCACGAAGTAGTTGACGAAGATGGTCTCCCCGCCCTCCAGGCCGGACTTGATCTCCACGTTGTAGTTGTCGGAAAGGCCGGTCTCCACGGGCACGGCGTAGTAGCCGTCCTTCTCGGTGGGATAGGTGGGGGTCTCCCCGGGCATGAGCTCAGGGATGGGCACGTCCACGGCGTTCTCGGGCTTGGAATCGGACTGGATGAAGACCACCGAGGCGGTCTCACCGTCCTCCAGGGAGACGTACTTCACACTCTGCATGGGCACCACGATGCAGTTGTCCGACTGACTGGTGACGAAGGAGTAGCTCAGCCACATACCCTCCAGCAAACTGTTGTCGAAGTTGTCCACCTCCAGGGTCACGGGGTAGTTGGTCATACCCGAACCCATGGAGTCGCCGGAAAGGGACATGTCGATCTTGGTGACCACGCCGTAGAAGCTACCGCCGTCCCCCCGGTTGCTGGTGAGATTCACTCCCATGCCCGGGGTAACGTAGGCGATGTTCCGGTCGTCCACACTGATGGTCACCACCATGGTGGTGGTGTTGGAGATGGTGATGACGGTGTCGCCGCTCTTCACCTCGCCCCCCTCCACCAGGGTGCAGGAGGTGACGGTGCCGTCGATGGGGGCCACAGCGTCGAAGTCTTGGAGGGCCTCTTCAGCAGTCTCCAGAGCCTTTTGGGCGTCCTCTACCGCTTTCTGGTTCTCCTCCAGAGTCTTGCGCAGGTTCCGGATCTCCTCGTCGATGGTGTCCGAGCTCATCACCAGCAGGGTATCTCCCGCCTGGACGTCGGCGTAACGCAGGAGGTTCTCGCTGACCATGGGACCGCTGGCCTCGGTGACCACGTCCCGGACCTCGTAGTACTCGGTCTTGCCGTTCTGGTAGGGATAGATGGGGTTGCCGTCGGCGGCGGTGAGGGCGGCGGTGGCGTCCATGCCCTCAGTAAGGGTACCGGGGTTGTCAAAGACCACAACGACCTCGAAGTTGTCCGAGCCCTCGGGGGATATGTAGTGGACCTTATTGATGGTCTCCACCCGCCCGGTGAAGCTGCGCATGACGGCGGGGATGGAGACGCTGACCTCCTGACCCACAGAAATGGCATCCTCATAGGCGTAGCTGAAATAGAGAGACAGCTTCAGCTGCCGGTCGTTGACCAGGGTGCAGACGGTGGCGCCCTTGGCCACCTCCAGCCCCTCGGTGAACTTTCCCGTATCGATGATCTTACCGGCGAAGGGGGCCCGGACGGTCAGGTTGTTCTGCTGCTTATAGAGGTCATTCATGTCCTTCTGGGTCTCCGCGATGCGCTCCTGGGCAGTGCGCAGGGCGTCCTGCCGGGAGGTGACCTCGTCCTGGGCGGCCTGAGAGAAGATGGTGTAGAGGGGCTGGCCCGCAGTGACCACGTCTCCGGCGTTGACGTAGAGCTGCTGCACCGTGCCCGACTGGCTCAGGGTGATGGCGGCGGATTCCTTGGCCCGGGCGGAGCCGGAGCCCTGGACGCTGGACTGGATCATGCCGTAGTCAGCAGTGGCGGTCTGGAGCTGGGCGTCCACCTCCTCGGTCTTGTTGAGGAAGCCGTAGAGGAAATATCCTCCCACACCCAGGCCGGCCAGGACCACTGCGGCGATGATGCCGTTGCGGAGTTTCCGTTTGTTCTGCTTCTTCTTCACGCTAGCCCCCTTGCTGGGGGCGGCGGGGGCCGCCGGGGTCTCGAGGACCGGGGTCTGCTGTTCTGCCATGACATTTCCTCCTGGTTCCAAAATATCAATTTTATTATAGGACGGGCTGGTCCAAAAAACAATAACAAAGCGGTGACAAATTCTTAATAGTTTCTGACGTTTTCAGGCTGCGGAGTGCAAAATATACCTTATATGTATATAGACGTACAATGGGGGAAAAAGTTTCATGAAAAAGCAAAAAAATGCCCCGCCTTTTTGGCGGGGCATCGATCAGACGTTATTCTTCGGGTGGGGGCAGAGGAACCGAGACGCCGATGTGAAGTTTCATAAACTGGGAAAACAGTTGGGAGGCTTTTTCAAAGCCTTCCTTTTGACAATGCTTCTGATCACTTTCAGTGAGGGCGGCGCTTCCCTTTTTGACCTGAAAATAGCTGCGGATCTTTACCTTGATATATACGGCCTCCTGCCTTCCGCCAATGGTTACCTCCAGATCGCAAAGGACCTCATCATCGGTAGAAAGGTCCTTGGGAGTCCTTAGAGTCATCGTTTGCTGGCAGTTCCCCCGAAACTGTCCTTTGTAGCGGGTAAGATCGGCCTCAGAGCTCAAGATCTCCGCCTTTCGATATTGAACATTTAAATTGCTTGCTTTTTCCGCCATGATGTGCTCCTTTTATTATGAGAGGATGTTTTCCCGGTAAAAGTCCAGCCGTCGCTTTCAAAGGCAAAAGGCTGAATATCTAATTTGGAGCAGCGATTGAACGTCACACAATGCAAATGGCCCATCAACACCCGTTCCTCCAGGATGGCCAGTTCCTCGTCAAACTCCCCGGGCCGGGCGTCCATGTAATAGCCGGAAGCTGGCAGGACCTTGGGGGAAAGGTCCTCTATTGCCACATAGCGCACTTGGGGAGTTGCCTCCCCGCGGGGATAGGTTATCACGTAAACGTGGGTCGCCTCCCCTACCAGAGCTTCCCGGATGGTAAGCTGATCTTTCAGCAGCGCCTGTAACCTGACCGGAGAGCGCCGAACCATGATATATTCCGTTTTTTCCGCGTCGGAGGTATGGCAGACCACCAGATAGGTCTCTGTCTCCTCTTTGTTCGCGCAGGTAAACAGGAAGGGATAAGGTCCGTCGGCCAGCAGGAGGTCATACTCCAGCTCCGGCAGTCCCAGCTCCTTCTGTTCCTTGAGAAATACGCTTGTATTCTGCTTCATAATCGGTTACCTCAAAATGTTCCCACGGCCTGGCATCCTTATAGAGCCACCAATCCACATGAGATGACATTTTCTTTTTGTTCTTAAAGGCAGCCCCCTGGGCGGAAGCCTCCCCATTTTTCCATTCGCTTGTGAGACAGCAGGGACCGCAGCAACCATAGGTATAGCCCAACCCCACGGGCCAGGGGGGATCCATTTTACCGTCCTTGCTGCAAAATCGCTTGACGTCCACCAGATCCAGATAAACAGAAAGGGAGTAAGCGGTAGGACTATCCTCCGGCAATCCGGGATGGACCGCAAAGCCTTCTGCCTCAAAGCTATCTAAAAAAGAGCCCCGTTCCAGCTTTCCTGTGGAACAGGCCCGGTAGACAAATAGCTCCTGTGGGCGAGCCTGGGGCGGAAGGGTAAAACGCGAGAAATAATCCGGAAAGCATGCTTCGATCCCCTCGTGATATGTCATATGTAGTCCCCCGCCCGCAAAACCTCTACTATATCTATGAAATAGGGGATAAAATAAAACTTACAGCCCCTTTTTCACTGCTATTTTACATCATACGGCCCATTTTGGCAAGCCTTTGTTTGCCGGGAAGAGGGCGCGGGGACCTCGTGAATGAAAGAATTCTGCCCAAAGTGGGACGGGAAGATACATCCTTCCCCGGGGGAGGGGGGCGTATTAGAGATCGGGCATTTTAATATACATTTACATTATAAAATAATAATACGCACCATCCCGGGAAAGCGCTGAGTAAGTTAAATAGATTTATTACGCATTATTTTACCGTTGTGTTACAAATGCCGGGGAACCGTTGACTTTGGTTTGGGGCGGTGTTATCATGTCACACGTAAGGTGAGGGGAGTCATACTTGCCTCCGAAAATCCGGTATCCATTGATACCCAATCGATACGCGGTTTTCAAGACAAGCGCGATGAACTGAGCCAAAAATCTAAA
>CATJWI010000036.1 GCA_949744075.1 uncultured Eubacteriales bacterium
GTAATGACGGCCTCGGTGACCGTCTCGCCCAGGTAGGCCTCAGCGTCGCTCTTCAGCTTTTGGAGGACCATGGCGCTGATCTCCTGGGGAGTATAAGCCTTGCCGTCTACAGCGACCTTGTAGTCAGTGCCCATCTCCCGCTTGATAGACGCCACGGTGCGGTCAGGGTTGGTGACGGCCTGGCGCTTGGCCACCTGGCCCACCATCCGCTCTCCATCCTTGGAGAAGGCCACCACGGAGGGGGTGGTGCGGTTACCCTCCGCATTGGGGATGACGGCGGCCTCGCCGCCCTCCATGACCGCCACGCAGGAGTTGGTGGTGCCCAGGTCGATACCGATGATCTTGCTCATAATGATTGCCTCCAATATATTGTAAATTTTTTATAACCAAGGGAAAGGGAAGAGTGAAGAGTTGAGAGTGGAGATATTGTGATCTGCCGAAGGCAGATCCATTTTAATAGTCCGGCTTTGCCGGACACCAAGTCTCCGCTCTTCACTCTCCGATCTCAACTCTAATTCGCAACTTTGACCATGGCGAACCGGATGACCTTCTCTCCCAGCATAAAGCCTGCCTGGAAGACCTCGGCCACCGTATTTTCTCCCAAGGACTCGTCATCGATGTGCATGACGGCGTTGTGGACGTTGGGGTCGAAGCTCTGGCCCTCAGCCTCGATCTGGGTGACCCCCAGGTCGGCCAGGGCCTTTTGGAGCCCGGCCATGGTCATTTCCACGCCTTTCTTGTAGGCCTCGTCGGCGGTCTCCTGCTTCAGGGCCCGCTCTAGGTTGTCGTAGACGGGCAACAGAGCCTTCACCGCCGCAGCGGTGGCATCGGCGTAGATGCCCTCCTTTTCCTTCTGGGTCCGGCGGCGGAAGTTGTCATACTCGGCACACAGCCGGAGAAATTTGTCCTCCTGGGCGGCCAGGTCGGCCTTGAGGGCCTCCGCCTCGGCGGGCTGGTCCTGGACCTCGGGAGCTTCGGGCTCCTGGGGCTGCTCCTGAATTTCGGGGGCGGCCTCCTCCTGCTCCAGGGGCTCCTGGGTCTCGGGGGCGGTGTTTTCTTTGTTTTTCTTACTCAAGAGATCTCCTCCTTGGTATCCTTACCGCCGGGCGGCGCCATGGGGGGCAGGCCGCCTTGACCGGCGATCCAGGCCAGCCCTTTGGCCACATAGGTCAGCCGGGCGGATATCTTGGCGTAATCCATTCGGGTGGGTCCCACCACGCCGATGAGGCCCCGCATGCCGTCCCCCAGGTCGTAGCTCGCCATGACCACGCTGGAGTCCTTCAGCGCCTCGGCTACGTTCTCCGGGCCGATAACGATATCAGTGGGGCCACCGGGCTCCGCCCGGGCGGGGAAGGGACCGAAATCCTCGTCGGAGAGGAAGCTCATCAGGGGCTGGGCCTTCTCCAAACTTTGGTACTCAGGGTGTCCCAGCAGGTTGGCGATGCCCGCGGTGTGGATGGGGCGTTTCACCAGCTCCTCCAGCACCTCGGCGCCGAAGGTGACCACCAGCTGGATCAGCTCGTAGGCCTCCTGGGCGGCGTGCTGGGCCACCCGGGCCAGCTCGGGGCCAAACTCGCCCAGGGTCAGGCCGGTAAAGCCGGTGTTCAGCAGGGTGCCCAGCATCTGCAGCTGGGATTCGCTCAGGTCCCGGTCCAGCCGGAAGAGCTTGTTGCGGACCACGTTGGTGTCGGTCATCACCACGGCGATAAAGGCGTTCTGCTCAATGAGCAGCAGGTCGAACCGCCGGATGGTGATCCGCTCTGGGGCGGCGGTGAGGGCGAAGGCAGGGTAGCGGGTGAGCTTGGCCACGATCTGCCCGGCTTCGTCGATGACCCGGTCCAGGGCCTTCATTTTGGAGCGGAGGGTCTGGTTGATGCGCTCGGTCTCCTGCATGGAGAGCTTGTAGTCCTCCATCAGCTCGTTGACATAGAGGCGGTAGCCCTTGGGGGAGGGGATCCGCCCGGCGGAGGTATGGGGCTGCTCCAGATACCCCTTTTCCTCCAGGTCGGCCATGTCGTTTCGGATGGTGGCCGAGGAGACGTCCAGCCTGGCCCAATCGGCCACCGCCTTGGAGCCGACAGGCTCGGCGTTCTGGACATAGCTTTCGATCACGGCCCGGAGGATCTTCTTTTTTCGTTCGCTTAGGTCCAAGCCGCTCACCTCACAAAAGATTTTAGCACTCCGCTACCTTGAGTGCTAAAGATACTCTACCACCCCAGGCGGGGAATGTCAATAGTTGGGCTTGTAAATAAAATATGAATAATTTTGAGCCCCCGGGAGAAAAAGAAGGAAAATAAGAGGGCACAGCCCACCTCCGCGCCGGCGCCCCCAGAGGTGGGGGGCTTTTGCGGAGGCGGGCTGTGCCCGTCTATGTTCTGTCAATGGGAGGGCCTGACTGCTAATCAGGCAGCGGTCACGTCCCGGATCCATTCCCCGGAGCGGAGCCGGGGAAGGCCGATGGCAAGCTTGATCACGTTGTCCAGGGAGATGCACAGGTACACCGGCAGGATACCCCACTGGAACACCAGCCCCGCCAGGGCGGCCAGGGGCAGGGAGAGCAGCCACATGGGGGCCAGGTCGATGGCGGTGGCCGCCCGTACGTCGCCGCCGCCCCGGAGGACGCCCACTACATTGGTGGTATTGAAGGAGCGGATGCCAAGAATGGAGAAGGAGACCACACTCATCATGGTGGCCACCTTCGAGGCTTCCTGGGATAGGGCGAACAGGGGATAGACCACCGGCTCCAGAAGAACAAAGGTGAGGACGATAAAGATGGCGCCCACGATCAGCCCGGCCAGAAAGGCCAGCATATCCAAACACAGGCCCGCCTCGTAGACCTCCTCCCGCCTGCCCGCGCCGATATCCCGGCCGATGATGATGGCGGTGGTGCCGCCAATGGCGAAGACCATGACGGTGGACATGTTCACCACGTTGCCCACCAATCCGTAGGCCGCCAGGATGGCCTGGGAGCCCGCCATATGGCCCATGATAGTAGGGTAGAGGGAGGTGCCCAGGCCCCACATGGTCTCGTTAAAGAGGACGGGGGTGGCGAAGCGGACATACCGCCGGAGCATCTCGCGGCTGGGGTGGAACAGCCGCCTGGGCTGGATGCGGAAGCGCTTATTCCCGCAGATATGCCCCAGGGCGATGACCAACTCCAGTACCCGGGAGATAAGGGTTGCCAGGGCGGCCCCCTCCACCCCCATGGCGGGGGCTCCCAGCTTGCCGAAGATGAACACCCAGTTGAGGAAGGTGTTGCTCACCATGGAGGCCCCCAGTATGTAAAGCCCCAGCATGGGGTTGGACATGGACCGGTGGGCGGCGATATAGACCTGGGCCAGGGAATCGAAGAGGAAGGAGAAGGCCACGATCCGGGCGTACTGGGCGGCCAGGGCCACCACATCGGCGTTGTTGCCGAACAGGGACATGAAGGGAACAGGGAGGAAGAACATGACGCAGCCAAAGGTCAGGGTGAGCCCGCCCGCCACCGTGAGCCCGATGCCCAGCACCTCGTTGATGGACCCCTCGTCCCCCTTGCCGTGGAACTGACTGATGAGTACGCTGGCCCCGCTCTGGAGGCCGAAGGTCATGAGCTGGATGACGAAGATGGGGATGTTGGCCAGGGTGACGGCGGCCATAGGCGCCTCCCCCAGCCGGCCCACCATAAAGGTGTCCAGCAGGCCCAGGGAGTTGGTGATGAGATTTTGCAGGATAATGGGAATGGCCAGGGTCACCACATTGCGGTAAAAGACCCGGCCCCGCTTCATAAAGGAAAACAAGGGATCACCTCATAGAAAAAAGGTAGAGGCGGCATACATGCCGCCCGTGAGGAAAGGGACCACGAAAGAGCGGAGAAAAAGGCCCCGCAGGGCGCAACGCCCCGGCGCGCCGGACCTTCCTCAAAAGAGCAAGCTCTTCTTGCCGCAAATATGCCGCACCAGCTCCGCCAGCCGGTCCACCTCTTCCCGGGTGCTCTCCGGCCCGAAGGACACCCGCACCGCTCCATACTGGACCTTGGGGGGCAGGGGCATGGCGGCGAAGACATGGCTGGGCTTGCCCCGGTGGCAGGCCGAGCCCGAGGAGATGCACACCCCCTGGCTGCCCAGGGCCTCCACCACGGACTGGCCGGAGAAGTCTGGAAGGGAGAGGGCCAGGATATGGGGGGCCTCCCCGGTGCTGATAAGGGTCACGCCGTCGATGGCGGAGAGGGTCTGGGCGGCGTAGTCCTTCACAGCCCGGATGTGGTCAGGGAAACCGGGCTCCCAGGCCTTGACGGCGGCGGCAAAGGCGGCGATCTGAGCGGTGGGCTCGGTGCCCGGCCGCAGGCTATTTTCCTGGCCTCCCCCCAACAGGAGAGGCTTGACCCTGGAAAGCAGCTCTTTTCGGATGTAGAGGGCCCCGATGCCCTTAGGCCCCCGGACCTTGTGGCCGCAGATAGTGACAAGATCGGCGCCCAACTCCTTGGGGGAGAAGGGGACCTTCAAAAAGCCCTGGACGGCGTCGGTGTGTAGCAGAGCGGGGGAGCCCGCGGCCCGGATGGCCTCGGCGGCGGCCTTCACGGGGAGAAGGGTCCCCACCTCGTTGTTCACCAGCATCATGGACACCAGCACGGTGTCGGGGCGGATGGCGGCGCTTACCGCCTCGGGGTCAATATGTCCGGTCTTGTCCGGCTTGAGGAAAGTGACCTCATACTCCCTGCCCTGGAGGGCTTTCATGGGTTGGAGCACCGCGTCGTGCTCGATGGCGGTGGTAACGATGTGGTTTCCCTTCCGCCGGTTATATTGGAGGGCAGCGGAGATGGCCCAGTTGTCCCCCTCGGTGCCGCAGGAGGTAAAGACCAGTTCCTCCGGCAGACAGCCCAAAGCGCCGGCAATGACGGCCCGGTCGGCGGCCACCCTTTGGGCGGCGGCCTTTCCCGCGGGATAGAGGGAGGAGGGGTTGCCAAAACCCGCCGTCATGACCTCCAAGGCCGCCTGTGCGGCGGCGGGGCAGACGGGGGTGGTGGCGGCGTGATCCAGATAGACGATATCGGGCATGGAGAGACCCCTCCTTAATAGTACAGTAACTGCCATTGTAATGCGGAAATGGGGGAAAGTCAAGGAGGTTAAAAATGAAAA
>CATJWI010000037.1 GCA_949744075.1 uncultured Eubacteriales bacterium
CCCACCGGGAACAGTCCCCGCCGTCTCAGCTCGGGTGGGAAAAGGTCCAGCACTGTGGGCTGGTCCCGGTCCTCGGTGGCGGACAGAAGGCCCGCCGGGCCCCGGCCTGGATGCCCGCATCGATGACCGCCCGCTCCTCTACCTCGGTGATGCCCGAGGGAACGCAGATGATCACACGGGGCTTGAACAGCCGGAAGGAGGTGACCTTCCGGATAAACTCCTTGAGCATCCGCTCGGTCATGTCGTAGTCGGAGATAACGCCCTCCCGCAGGGGGCGGATGGCCACGATGTTGCCCGGGGTACGGCCCAGCATCTGCTGGGCGTCGGTGCCCACCTTCAGGAGCTTACCCGTATTTTTGTCAATGGCCACCACGGAGGGCTCCCGCAGGACCACGCCCTTGCCCTTGATGTAGACCAGGATGGAGGCGGTACCCAGGTCGATCCCGATATCTTTACTGAACATATCTGCACCTCATATATTAGAGACCTCTTCCGGCTATTGTTGCCGAAAGGCTGTTGATTTAGACCATATCATTATAGCGGCTTTTCTTCCACATTTCAACGGCATTGGAGAAAAAAAGTAAATTTGGGCGTTTGACCGGGAAAATGGCCTGGCTCACCGCTCCTTCCCCCGCTGTCCCGCCCGGGCCAGGGTGGCGCAGAAAACCTCCTTGGCCCCGGCCAGCCGCAGGGTCTTGGCGCACTCGGAGAGGGTGGCCCCTGTGGTGAACACGTCGTCGATGAGCAGGATCGTCTTACCCTGAAATTCTCCGGTGTTGACGGCGGTGTAGGCCCCCAACAGGTTGGCCCGGCGCTCCGCCTCCCCCCGGAGGCCCGATTGGGCGGGGCGGTCCTCCTTCTTCAGGGTCCGGACCACCGGTATTCCCAGCTCCCGGCCCACCACCTCCGCCAGCAACTGGGCCTGGTCATAGCCCCGCCGGCGCAGCCGCTTTCGGGAAAGGCTGGGCCAGGAGATGAGGTCGGCGGTCACTTTCCGGTCCCGAAGGGCCTGGGCCATCAGCAGGCCGAAGGTCCCGCTCCGGGCGCTGCGGCCCCGGAACTTATAGCCGTGGATGGCCTCCCGGACCCGCTCCTGATACCGCAGCACCGAAAGGCAGCCCTTGGTCAGCTCCACCGGGCGCTCCGCCCCCGCCCCGGTGAGCCAGGGAAGGTCCCTCTGGCAGTTGGGGCACAGCAGTTCTCCCTTCTCCAGGAGCTTGCCGCAAAAGGGACACTTGGGCGGAAAGAGAAGGTCTAAGACCGTGTCACGAAAGGACATTCTTGATGTCCTCGTCCGAAATTCGGCCGTTCTCCTTTTCAAACTCCCGAATGCATTTCTGGATCAAATACTGTATCTGTCCGCTCAGAGAGCGGCCCTCATATTTTGCGATATAATATAATCTGTCGTGAGCGTCCAGCTCCATGCTGAAGCCCACATTTTTGGTATCCTTCTTCGCCATACCATATCCCTCCTTGCAGGGATATGGTATGTAATTTCCTGTGTTTTAGGTGCCATATACATGTATTTTACAAGTGTAAAATTTACAACTGGTCCATTCTGCCTTTTACGGGGCAATCTCTTACGGCAAACGCTCCCCGGGGTAGATGGCCGCCGCTCCCCAGTCCTCCGCCGTGGCCTCTGGGACGGCCTGGTAATCCCACTGGTGGTTGCTCTGCCGCATGTAGGCGCTGGTGCAGTTGAAATAGCGGTGCCGCGCTCCTTCGTCCGGGTCGTTGTTCGTGTCGTTCCAGGTGGGGTCCACGCAGTACCACTCCCCCGCCAGCTTCACCATGTTCCAGGCGTGGTCCTCCCGGCTCTCCTTGGAGGCCCCTACCACCGTGATGCACTCCACCCCCGCCAGGTCCATCAGCAGCTGGAAGCTGGTGGCGTAGCCCAGGCAAATGCCGTATCCGTTCACCAGGGGCCCGTAGGGGTCCCTATTGTTCTCCCGCCCCTCCGGGGTATGGGGGTCGTGGACGCTCCGGTCATAGCTGGCCCGGTCCAGGAGCCAGTCGTGGAGCGTCAATTCCTTCGCGTAGTCGCTGATCCCCTCCGGAAGACCGGCCATAGCCTCCGCCGCCGCCGTTAAAATGGCGGCGTCTTTCTCGCTGAGTCCCTCCCGGTCCCCGGTCTCCCAGGCCGCCAGGATGGCGGAGGTATCATAAAGGGTCATGTCCACCTCGTTGGGCGGGTCAAAGGGGATAAACCAGCGGGTGTCCTCTGCCGTCAGTTCCGGGGTGGGCTCCGGAGTGGGGTCCGGCAGGGCGGCGGACTGCTCCGGGGAAGGGGTGGTCTCCTCCCCCGGCGTCTCTGCGGACTCCGGCGTCTCCCCTCCCCCTGCCGCCGTCTCAAAGGCGGCCAGGGCGTGGTCCATGTCCTCACAGAGCAGCAGGGCCACGCAGCCCCAGCCACCGGTGACCACCCCCTCCTCGATCAGGGCGGCCTGCTCCGGGGCGTAACCGAAGAAGTCGGCGGCGCGGTTCTGGCGGTATTCCTCCAGGGCCGCCGTGATGGCGGAAAAATCGCTGTTCATGCTGTCCAGCCGCAGCACCGCGATCTCCCGGCCGTCCACTCCGGCGGCGGCGTAGACCGCCGCCTCTTTTAGAAAGTAGTCCTCCACGCCGTAGAGGGTCAGGTAGAGCTCCAGGTCCTCCCCTGTCTGGGCCTCATAGCCCGACGGGTCCGGCTGGGTCTCCAGGATGGCTTGGGCGACGGCGTCGGCGGTGACCGCTTCCCCCTGGGGCATTTCCGGCACGTTCCCGGAGGGGGCGGGGGTGGAGCTCTCCGCCGCCGGGGCGGCGCAGGAGGCCAGAAGAGCGAGGGCCAGGACCAAACCCATGATTTTCCGCTTCATTCTTCCCCTTCTTCCTTTTTCCTCTGTAGGGGCGGCCTTTGGCCGCCCGGCGTGCGCCAAAACGGGACCACCCCTACGTCGAGGCGGCAGGCGGGGCGTTGAAGTAGTCGTAGACCACCTTGCCTACGGCCTTGCCCGCCACCTCCTGGAGCTCGGCCAAACTGGCAGCCTTGATGCTCTTGACGCTCTTGAAATGCTTCAAAAGGGCGTTGCGCCGGGCGGGGCCTACGCCGGGGATCTTATCCAGCTCGGAGCCCTTCACCCTCTGGGACTGCTGCTGGCGGTGGAACTCGATGGCGAAGCGGTGGGTCTCCTCCTGGATCTGGCCCACCAGGGCGAAGACGGCGGGATAGCGCTGGATGCCGATCTCCTCCCCCGCCGGGGTCATGAGGGCCCGGGTCCGGTGGCGGTCGTCCTTCACCATGCCGAAAACAGGGATGGAAAGCCCCAACTTCTCCTCCACCCCCACCGCCACCCGGGCGTGCTCCTGACCACCATCGATGAAGAGAACGTCGGGCAGGTCCTTGAATTTCTCGTCCCCCTCCAGATACCGCTTAAAGCGGCGGGTGAGCACCTGCTCCATGGAGGCGTAATCGTTGGGCTGGTCCATATCCTTCAGCTTGAACCGGCGGTAATCCCGCTTCAGGGGTTTGCCCCCCACGTAGACCACCATGGAGGCCACGATGTCGTCAGAGCCCTGGTTGGAAATATCATAGGATTCGATGCGGTGGGGAGGCTCCATATCCAGCACCTTGCCCAGTTGTTCCAGAGTCTTGGACTGCCGCTCCTCCCGGGAGGTAGAGCGCTCCACCTCCTCCACCGCGTTCTTGTTGGCCAGCTTGATCAGGTCCATCTTGGCCCCCCGCTGGGGCGTCACCAACTCCACCCGGTGGCCGCATGCCTCAGACAGCAACCGGGTCACAGGCACCTCATCCTCCAGCTCGCAGGGGAGCAGGATCTGCCTGGGCAGCCGGGAGCGGTTGACATAATATTGTCGTACCAGGGAGGATACCGCCTCGCTCTCCTCCCCCTCCATAGGGGTCTCAATCAGGTCCATGTCCTTGGCCGCCAGGTCCCCCTCCACATAGTGAAGGACCACAAAACAGCTCTTGGCAGGTCCCCGGTGGTAACCCACCACATCGGTATCCGCCAGGGAGCCCGCCACCACCTTCTGCCGCTTACCCAAAAGCTCGATGGCCTTTATCCGGTCCCGAAGGGCGGCGGCCCTCTCGAAGCGCAGGTCGGCGGCGGCCAGCTCCATTTCCGCAGTGAGGTCGGCCTTGACCTCCTTGAACTGGCCCTCCAGAAGCCGGATGGCCTGGTCCATGGCCTCCTTATGCTGCTCGGGGGTCATCTCCGGCCGGCAGTAGCCATCGCACAGGCCCATGTGGTAATTGAGACAGGGGCGTTCCTTACCCACGTCCCGAGGAAACTTCTTATTGCAGGAAGGCAGGCGAAGGGCGCCCCGGAGGGCGTCCAGAATGCCCCAGGTGGCGCTGCGGCTGCCGTAAGGGCCAAAGTACCGGGCTCCGTCCTCGGCCACCTTGTTGCTCAGGGAGAAACGGGGATAGTCGGCGTTCACGTCCAGGCGGATATAGGGGTAGCCCTTGTCGTCCTTCAAAAGGATATTGTAATGGGGCTGGTGGCGCTTGATGAGGGAGTTTTCCAGCACCAGGGCCTCAAACTCGCTGTCGGCAACGATCACGTCGAAGTGGTCGATGGCGGAGACCATGGCCCGGGTCTTTTCCGTATGGGAGGCCAGATTGGCAAAATACTGGGAGACCCGGTTCTTCAGGGCCTTGGCCTTGCCCACATAGATGACCTCGTTGTGCTTATCCTGCATGATGTAGACGCCCGGCTTCAAAGGGAGGGCGTGGGCTTTTTCTTTTAGTTCGTCAAAGGTCATAGGGGCCTCCCGTTGAGAGTGAATGGTTGAGCTGAAAGGAAATTTAGTTTTTCCCAGCCAGAGCCCGAGATAAAGCAAAGGCCCGTAGGGCGCGACGCCCCAGCGCGCCCTTGGTAGGGGTGCTGTATATCATAAATCTATCCCGGCTACCCGCCGGGGCCACAGCCCAGCCGTTGGCGGCTTTGCCGCTTACGGATGGGGCGTACTCCTTGCGGGTAAAACCGCTTGAAAGCGGTTCTGGACTGCGTCGTCGCAAAGTCGGCTTGACTCCGCTTCCGCCTACGGCGAATTGGGAGGACGTGGTTTTCTGTATGTAGTGGCGGATAGTATCCGCCCGGGGCGTGGAGGAATGAACAACGC
>CATJWI010000038.1 GCA_949744075.1 uncultured Eubacteriales bacterium
AATTTGCTAAGCTATCCCTATCTATCCGTGCCATTTCTGGCAATGCGGTAGGTCCCTGCCGGCTCAGAGCATTTTTTCGATTAGGTGGCCCCTCTTGCCTGCTCGCTCCTCCGCTCGCTGGTGGGGTGGAACACTATAGAAACTTCGCTGCCTCAACCCCGCCTTTGCGTGTTCTATCCAAGGAGGAGGTGCGTGTAAGCAACAAACCACGTTGTACTCTTCCCCCGTAGGGGCGAGCTGTGCTCGCCCGGTGCGCTGTTCTTTCCCTCCACGCCCCGGGCGGATACTCTATCCGCCCCTACGTACAGAAAACCACGTCCTACCAATTCGCCGTGGGGACCCATCCTAACACAGTACCACCCACCCCGGGGGCGTAGATTACCTCCCCAAAAAAGAAGGCCACGCCGTACCTTTGTACCGCGTGGCCTCTCTCGCTCAAGCCTGACTCTTCTCTCCCCCGCTTTTCCCCTTCCCTCCCCGGTGTCTCCGCCGGCGGTTTCGGGACTTCCCCTGGCCCTCCTTGGGCTTCTCTCCGCCCTGGACGGCCTTCTCCTCCCTGGGCTTGCTCTCCTGCCGGGGCCGGGAGCGCTCCCCCCGCCGGGTCGGTCCACCCCGGCGCTCGCCCTCCAGGTGGGACAGGGCGGAATCAATGCTCCCCGCCAGGTCCCGCCCCCCAGGTGCGGCAGTGATGGGCCGGGGGGTCACCTTCCGCAGCTTCTCCAGCTCCTCGGGAGGCGGGGCCACGTAGCCCTCGGGCCGCTTGCCCTTGCCGTTGCGGATGACGTTGAGCTCGCACCCGGCGTAGACCTGGGGGGTCTCGGGGGCGTTCTCCAGCCGGACCTTCACCGTCTCCCGCAGAAAATCGATGTCGCTGATGGTCCCCGCCCCGTCGGGGGTCTCCACGAAGGACTCCTTCTTGGGCAGCCGCTTCACCGCGTCCTCATAGGCCTCCTGCTCGTACTTCAGGCAGCACATGAGCCGCCCACAGGCCCCGGAGATCTTGGCCGGGTTCAAGCTCAGCCCCTGAGTCTTGGCCATCTTGATGCTCACCGGGTGGAACTGCTCCAAAAAGGCGTTGCAGCAGTATGGCCGCCCGCAGATGCCCAGCCCTCCCAGCAGCTTGGACTCGTCCCGCACCCCGATCTGCCGCAGCTCAATGCGGCAGTGGAGGGTGGAGGCCAGGTCCTTCACCAGGGTCCGGAAGTCCACCCGACCCTCGCTGGTGAAGAAGAACAGCAGCTTGTTGCCGTCAAAGGAGCACTCGCACCGGACCAGGCTCATCTCCAGCTTGTGCTCCTGGACCTTCTCCTGGCAGACCTTCATGGCCTCCTTCTCCCGCTCCCGGTTGCGCTGGAGGGCGGCCCGGTCCTTGTCGCTGGCCGGGCGCAGCAGGGGCCGCAGGGGCTGGACCACCTGGTCGTCCTCCACCATGGTGTTGCCCTTGGAGCAGACGCCGAACTCAGGGCCCTTGGCGGTCTCGATTATGACCTCATCCCCCGTGCGCACCTTGGCGCCCCTGGGGTCGAAGTAGTATTCCTTTCCGCCGTTTTTGAA
Source organism: uncultured Eubacteriales bacterium (assembly GCA_949744075.1). Lineage (GTDB taxonomy): Bacteria > Bacillota > Clostridia > Oscillospirales > Oscillospiraceae > Vermiculatibacterium. The sequence continues at coordinate 1,555 of CATJWI010000038.1, forward strand.
GCGTACCGCAATGATCTCAGTCATAGCACAAACCTCCTGGGTCTGGACAAATTCAAATTATAGGACCGCCCGGCTCAGTCCCGCGGCCAGCGCGCCGCAGAGGTGTCCGCCCCCCACGTTGAAGCCGGCGGCGGAGCGCAGGGACTGCAATACATCCACACATTGCAGCAGGCTCTTCCGGGGCAGCGCCGCCGCCTGCCGGACAGCGGGACAGTCCTGCCGGGGCGCAACTCCCGCTTGGAGGGCCAAGGCCTCCCGCAGCAGCTCCACCCCCGCCTCAAAGAGCCGGGGCAGGCTCTCCCGGTCCCATTTTTCCAGGGTGACGGCCCAGGCGGCCAGCTCCAGCTCCTTCCGCCCGGCCAGCCGGATCAGCAGCTCCTCCGCCCCCTGGCGGACGGAAGCGTCATCCCGGCTGCCTTCCAGTTCCTCCACCGCCCGGCCCAAAATGCCCTCGCACTGCCCGGCGGCAGAGAGCACCTCCTGCCGGGGCTTGTCCGGAAAACGACGGAGCAGATACTCCTCCGCCTCCAGTTGGGACACCGGGGAGAGGGAAATGCTCTCGCACCGGGACCGGATGGTCTCCAGCACCCCGCCGGGGTTGTCGGTGAGCAACAAAAAGGCGGCGTAGGCCGGTCCCTCCTCCAACAGCTTCAACAGGGCGTTCTGGGCGTTGGCGTTCATGGCCTGGGCGTTCTGGAGGATATAGACCTTCCTGGGGGCCTCGTTGGGTCGGATATAGGCGTCGGACCGGACGGCCCGGGCCTGGTCCACCGAAATGGGCTTGCTCCCCGGCCCGGAGACCCACATAACGTCGGGGTGGATGCCCCCCAGGGCCTTTTTGCACCCCGGGCACCTCCCGCATGGCCGCTGCCCCTCTCCGGTGCATACCATGGCGGCGGCCATGAGCCGGGCCAGGGTCCTTTTTCCCGTCCCCGCCCCTCCGCTGATGAGGTAGGCGTGGCTCAGCCCCCGGCCCCTATCCTGGGCGGAGAGCTGCTCCTTCAGGGCGGCGTTGCCCGCCAGCGCGCTCAGCTCCATCTCACACCCGCTCGAAGCGCTCGATGTCCACCACAAAGATGGTGGCGCCCCCCACCGTGACCTCCACGGGCATGGAGGGGTAGTAGCCGTAGTTGACCTCGGTGGAGGCGGGGATCATCTGCTTGCGGGAGTGGGAGTGCTCCTTGATGACGTCGATGACCTCCTGGACCTTCTCCTCGTCCACGCCCACCAGAACGGTGACGTTGCCCGCCAGCAGGAACCCCCCGGTGGTGGACAGCTTGGTGGAAGAGAACCCCCGCTTGGTGAGGTTCTGGGTGACGGCTCCGGCGTCGTCCCGGTTGATAATGGCAAGAATCAGCTTCATAAAAGCTCCCTCCGTTCCCAGCGGGACACACACCCCGCCGGAGGATAGTACTTCTATTATACCGCAAACAGTCGGATTAGGCCACAGTTTTTTTGAAAAAAGAAAGCCCTTCGCCAAAAAGATATAAAAAGTAACTATTGACATTTTCTCCCGGTGTGGTATACTGTAACATATTAAAGAGGCAAAGCAAAAAATGAAAGATATTTTCTTTTTACTTGCAAGAAAGAAAAGAGGAAAAATGTATCTGTAATTGACTTTTAAACAATGGGTCCTCCGGAAGAGGGCACGGGTGTTTCACCCCACTATGAAGAGCATATAATGCCGCCGAGACTGACTTTGGCGGAAAAAGTGCAAAGACGCGCTGTGCTGGATCATAGCATGGCGTCTTTGCGCTTTTTTTATTGCTACGCAATAAAAAGGAAGCCTATCAACCGGTTCTCCCGCTAAGGGACGGCCATAAACGCAGGAAATCCTGCATAGAAATTGCAAAACCGGCGTTTTCGGAAAAAGGAAGAGGGGTAGACACGGACTGACACCTTGACACTTCTTTCCCGGCGCAGTTTTGGATAAATCTGTAGAAAAGGAGATCAGCACATGAGAGAGAACCGGAAAAAAGCATTGGCCCTGTTCCTCACCCTTGCGATGCTGGTGGGTGTATTCCCCGCCGCCGGCGCGGCAAGCGTGGATAGCAAGGCCCCGGACCTCCGGGCGGAGTACACCCGTCCCGAAGGGTCTGTGGACGTGATCGCTCCCGAGGAGTGGGTCACGGTGATCGTTGAACTGGAGGGAGAGACCACGCTGGACGTGGACCAATTCTCCGCCCAGTACCGCTCCTACAGCAAAGGCTTCTCGGCGGACAGTGCTGTGGCCGGCATGCGCGCCGGCATGGTGGCGGATCAGGAGGCCGTCCAGGCCCAGATCGCGGCTCTGCAGCCCGACGCCATGTTCCGCTATCACTACACCAACCTGCTCAACGGCTTTGCGGCCCAAGTCCAGTATCAGGACATCGAGGCCATCAAGGCCCTGGACGGTGTATTGGGCGTCTACCTGACCCAGACCTACAGCTACGATTACGGCTGGGAAGAGGGCGAGGAAGAGGCCTATGAGATCGTCACCGACCTGACGGTGGAGGAGGACGAGGCCAACAGCGGCCTGTCCCTGCTGTCCGACCAGGGCTCTGTGGACCAGATGGGCCTGCAGATGGCCTGGGACAACGGCTACACCGGCGCCGGCAAAGTGGTGGCCGTGCTGGACTCCAGCCTGCGGTACACCCATGAGCTGTTCCAGTACATGGACCCCGACCTGGTGGAGGCAAAGCCGGGCAACTATAAGACCCAGGAAAGCCTGCTCCAGACCATCACCGAAAACGCGGAGACCATCAACCTCTTCAACTCCGGCTGGGGCAGCTGGTTCCACCAGCGTCCCAACGACCAGACCGGCTTCAGTGAGGAGATCCAGGAGCAGATCCGCAACGGCGAGTTTTGGTACAACGAGAAGGTCCCCTTCGCCGTGGACTACATGGATGGCGACCTGGAGGTCTGGGACGGCGATTCCAGCAGCCACGGCACCCACGTCTGCGGCATCTCCGCGGGCAACCCGGGGCCCCGGGATCCCAAGAGGCCCGTTTCCATGGACAACTCCAAGGGCGTTCTGGGCAGCGCCCACGACGCCCAGATCATGTTCTTCAAGGTCTTCAGCGAGTATGATGATTTCGGCCAGGAGAGCGACGAGGCCGTGTTTGCCGCCCTGGACGACGCCGTGACCCTGGGGGTCAACAGCATCAACCTGTCCCTGGGCATCCCCAACGGCTTCACCACCATGGTGACCTACGCCCAGGCGGGCTACCAGAAGGCCTACAACCGGGCCGCCGCCGCCGGCATCTCCATTGCGGTGTCCGCCGGCAACGACACCCGGGACACCCACACCGGCACCCTGGTGCCCGCCAACACCACCATCCTGCCCAACAGTTCCCGGGTGGGCTTCTCCGGAAGCCTCTTCGCCCCCATGACGGTGGCCTCCGCCCAGGGCACGGGCTACCGGTATGTGAGTTCTACTACCTATACCACTACAATGACCGCGAAGTTTACTCCCGATCCGGTGGAGACCCCGGAGCCCGAGGTCACCGAGACCCCGGAGCCCGAGGTCACCGAGACCCCGGAGCCCGAGGTCACCGAGACCCCGGAGCCCGAGGTCACCGAGACCCCGGA
>CATJWI010000039.1 GCA_949744075.1 uncultured Eubacteriales bacterium
AATCTAATTGCAGCAATGGTTCCAAATGTGGTTTGGTTGTTGGAGCAAGTCAGTGCATCCCCTAATCAATGGGTTCCTAGACGGCTTCAAGCGGATCATCGATATGGAGGAGGAGCTGAAGCGGTGCAAGGGGGAGCCTGATGCGGACACCTTGAAGCGGGCCAAGGAGATGTGCTTCGCCGACAGCTACATTGGCACCCTATGCGAGATGGAGCAGGCCCAGGTGAAGGCCCTACGGGAGCGGTACGGTATCATCCCTGCCTTTAAGATGGTGGATACCTGCGCCGCGGAATTTGACGCTCAGACGCCCTACTACTACTCTACCTATGATGGAGAGAACGAGGCGGTGGAGACTGATTCCGGCAAGAGGAAGGTGCTGGTGCTGGGCTCGGGACCCATCCGCATCGGCCAGGGCATCGAATTTGACTACTGTTCGGTCCATTCGGTGTGGGCTTTGAAGCGGTTAGGCTGTGAAACGATCATCGTCAACAACAACCCGGAGACGGTGTCTACCGACTTTGATGTGGCGGATAAGCTCTATTTTGAGCCGCTGACCGCCGAAGACGTGCAGAACATCGTGGAGCAGGAGAAGCCCTGGGGAGCGGTGGTCCAGTTTGGCGGCCAGACCGCCATCAAGCTGGCCAAGGCCCTCACCGACATGGGAGTGCGCATCCTGGGGACCTCCTCTGACGGCGTGGATGCCGCCGAGGACCGGGAGCGGTTTGATGAGATCCTGCAGAAGTGCAATATCCCCCGGGCCAAGGGACGCACTATCTTCACCACCCAGGAGGCCTTGGACGCGGCCCACGAGCTGGGATATCCCGTGCTGGTCCGGCCCTCTTACGTGCTGGGGGGCCAGGGTATGGAGATCGCATACTCTGACCGGAACATTGAGGAGTTCATGAAGATCATCAACATAACCGTCCAGGAGCACCCCATCCTGGTGGATAAATACCTCATGGGACGGGAGTTGGAGGTGGACGGCGTCTTCGACGGGGAGGACATCCTCATTCCCGGCATCATGGAGCACGTGGAGCGGGCGGGGGTCCACTCGGGAGACTCCATTGCGGTCTATCCACCCCTTCATTTGGGGCAGAAACACCGGGACCTGATTCTGCAGCACACCCGGAACATGGCAAAGCACTTGGGAGTCATTGGACTCATCAACGCCCAATATATCTTGTACCAGGATGATATCTATGTCATCGAAGTGAACCCCCGCTCCTCCCGGACGATCCCCTATATCTCAAAGGTCACCGGGGTGCCTATCATTGACCTGGCTACCAAGGTGATGCTAGGGGCCAAGCTGAAGGACCTGGAGTATGGTACGGGCATCTATAAGGAGGCCAATTACTATGCGGTCAAGGCCCCGGTATTCTCCTTTGAAAAGCTGACGGATGTGGACATTGGCCTGGGGCCGGAGATGAAGTCTACCGGCGAGGTGCTGGGTCTTGCGGAGACCTTTCCCCAGGCCCTGCTCAAGGCGTTCAAGGGGGCGGGGCTGAAGGCTCCCAAGGCCGGGGGCCGGGCCATCGTCACAGTGAAGGACGAGGACAAGGAGGAGATCGTGGAGATCGCCAAGGGCTTTGTGGAAATGGGCATCGAGCTCTTTGCCACCGCCGGTACCCGGCAGACCCTGCTGGAGGCCGGTATCGACTGCAAGCCGGTGGCCCGGGTATCGGAGGCCCACCCCAACATCGCGGACATGATCGCCTCGGGTACGGTGGACCTGATCATCAATACCCCCACCCACGGCAGGCGCCATGAGAGCGACGGCTTTAAGATCCGCCGGATGGCGGTGGAGCACTCGGTGGCCTGCGTTACGGCCATCGATACCGCCCGGGCCCTGCTGACGGTGCGGAGCCAGAGCCGGAGCGAGGAGCTGCGGCCCATTGATATCACGGAGATTTAAAGAAGGAAGGGGTCGACTATGAGAAGAAGGTATTTGAGCTTTGATGCCTGGCTGTGTCTGGCTCTCAGCGCGCTCATCGCACTGGGGACGGGAAAGCTGGCTGAGGTGGCGGCCAAGGCCGCCTATGAAAAGACGGTGGAGGCCCACGCCCCAGTGGATGGAGAGATCGGGGGGAGAGCGGGGGAGGAGGTTTTCCGGGCCCAGAGCGTGGAGGACCTGCTGAGCCACGACACCTTTTCCGTGGTTTCACCTGGCATCCAGTACCGGAACCGGGGGGCGGGCTATTACGAGGGCTATTATTTCCAGGCTCTCACGCTGCCCTCCGGGGAGCTGGTGGCGGCCTGGATCAATGAGGAGAGCGTCCAGATGCTGGACGGGGACGACTATTTTACTACCGATAAGCTTCTGCCTCTGGGGCGAGTGGTCTGGGAGGACTTGACGACAAATCAGACATTTTTGGACCAGATCCAATATAATGAGCCATTGAGCCGCACGGACTTTTATGTGGATATGGTAGGGAACACGGCGGTGCTGGCGGAGGACTTGGCCATCGACACCCCCAAAACAGTGACCCAGGTGTTGACAGTATGCGTCTTTTTTCCCATTTTCCACGCTTTAGGCTCTAAGCTGGGGCTGTGGATGCCCTATTTCTCCTCACGGAAGAAGAAGGGGCCGGAGTGGGATTGAGATTTAATCAAAAAGGAGTGTAATAAGGATGAATACCACGGAAAAGATCAAAAAAAGAAACCTGCTTTACATGCTGGTCTACAACGTCTTTATCCCGGTGGGGATGCTGGTGCTGGGAACGGCTCTGGGCGTGGCGCTGCCAGAGAAGGTGGGCCTTGTGTTGGCCATCGTCTCCTTTGGCCTGGCTATGGCCTGGTGGGCCTTCCTGGGCCGCAAGATCTATGACGGGCAGAAGAGCAAGAAGATCGCACAGTTGGAGGCGGAAGGCTTTGTGCCCAACCACACCTTCAACGCCGACGGCTGCACGGTGATCGTGGATCAGGTCCACGGCCAGGTGGCGCTGCTGTTCCGGGGGAATCCTTCGAAGGTCTATGTGCGCCCGGCCTCCGCGCTGACCAACGTTCGGGTGGACGACGGCCGGGGCGGCGCGGGCTTCTTGGAGGGAAGCAGCCGGGTGAGCTTCCTGTTTACCGTGGAGGGTATCAACGTAAGGGTGAATACCTTCACATCCAATAAGCGCTGGCGGATGGACAGCGATTACATCCTTACGGGCATCTCCAAGGCCGACCTGATGGTAGAGACTCTGGTGGACGCCGGCGCTCAGGCGGCGGTGCGCTGAAATGGGATTGTTTCGAAAGCTACGGGAGAAGTTCCACGATGACTGGTGTAGCCAGTGCACCGCGGAGATGGAGCCCATACGGCGGCAACTTTATGCCCTGCCTGCTATGACGGTGGGACACTACGCGGCTCATTCGGAGCCGGAGTATTACAAAAAGCACCTGGTCCCAGTAGAGAAAAAGGCGGATATTCCCACAGGGATGTATGCCTGCGGCATTACGGCCTACCGGTGTCCCCAGTGTGGTCACCGGGCGGTGAAGCTCTTCGTGTTCCTGCCCGTCCGGGGGGAGGAAAAGGGGGAGCAGACCCTCTATTTTGAGCAGGGGGAGATGGATGACTTCCTGTGGTCCACCCAGGGGGCGGAGAAGGTTTTCCCGTCCGGGGCGCCAAGGGACCTGGATGGAAAGAGCGTCATCCAGGGGCCATATTATCACTAAAAAACAGGATAGGAGAGGTACTGATATGTCACATCAAACCGTCCTTGTGTTGGATTTCGGCGGACAGTACAACCAGCTCATCGCCCGCCGGGTCCGGGAGTGCGGAGTCTACTGTGAGGTGAAGCCCTACACGACTCCGATGGCGGAGCTGAAGGCCATGGAGCCCGTCGGCATCATCTTTACCGGAGGACCCAACAGCGTCTACGACCCCAAGTCGCCCCAGGTGGACCCCGCCATTTTCGGCTGGGGGGTGCCCATTTTGGGCATCTGCTACGGCTGTCAGCTGCTGGCCCACAACCTGGGCGGGCGGGTCACTGCTGCCCAGGAGGACAGCGCCCGGGAGTATGGAAAGACCGAGACTTTCTTCAACACGGGCTGCAAGCTCTTTAAGGGACTGCCGGAGAAGGGCGTGTCCTGGATGAGCCACGGGGATTATATGGAGAAGGTGCCCGATGGCTTTGCCCTGGTGGCTCACTCTGACGCCTGCCCCAATGTAGCCATCTGTGATGAGTCCCGGGGCTTTTACGGGGTCCAGTTCCACCCTGAGGTGAACCACACGGAGAACGGGACCGGTATGCTCCGCAATTTCCTCTATGAGATCTGCGGAGCCAAGGGAGACTGGACCATGGGGGACTACAAGGAGACCGCCATCCGCCAGATCCGGGAGAAGGTGGGCGATGGCAAGGTGCTGCTGGCCCTGTCCGGCGGTGTGGATTCCTCGGTGGCTGCCGCCCTGGTGGCCGAGGCGGTGGGTAGCCAGCTTACCTGTGTCTTTGTGGACCACGGGCTTATGCGGCTCAACGAGGGGGACGAGGTGGAGGTCGCCTTCCAAAAGTGGGACATCAACTTTGTCCGGGCCAATGCAGAGGACCTGTTCCTGGGCAAGCTGGCGGGAGTCAGCGACCCGGAGCGGAAGCGGAAGATCATCGGGGAGGAGTTTATCCGGGTCTTTGAGGCGGAGGCCAAGAAGATCGGCCAGGTGGACTATCTGGTCCAGGGGACCATCTATCCCGACGTCATCGAGTCGGGGGCGGGGGACGCCGCCGTTATTAAGAGTCACCACAATGTGGGCGGACTCCCCGACTATGTGGACTTTAAGGAGATCATCGAGCCCCTGCGGATGCTGTTCAAGGATGAGGTGCGCCAGCTGGGCCGGGAGCTGGAGTTGCCGGAATATCTGGTAATGCGCCAGCCCTTCCCGGGGCCAGGACTTGCCATCCGGGTCATCGGTGAGATCACCAAGGAGAAGTTGGATACCCTTCGCCTGGCGGATTTCATTTTCCGGGACGAGGTGGCCAAGGCCCATCTGGAGGGCACTATGAACCAGTACTTTGCGGTGCTTACCAATATGCGCTCGGTGGGAGTGATGGGGGACGGCCGTACCTACGACTATACCCTAGCCCTTCGCAGCGTGACCACCACCGACTTTATGACGGCGGACTGGACCCGTATCCCCTATGAGGTGCTGGACCGGGTCAGCGTCCGGATCGTCAACGAGGTGCCACATATCAACAGGATCGTGTATGATATTACCTCTAAGCCGCCCGCTACCATTGAGTGGGAATGAGCGTCAAAACGGCGCAAACCCGCATGAATACAGGGTTTTTG
>CATJWI010000040.1 GCA_949744075.1 uncultured Eubacteriales bacterium
CGCCGACAAGCTCATGGGCTTCGAGTGCGGAGCGGACGACTATATCACTAAGCCCTTTAACATCCTGGAGCTGAAAGCCCGCATCCGGGCCCTCCTCCGCCGGGCGGGCATGACCCAGCAGGGCTCAGGGGGCGGGCGGCTCACGGCGGGCCACATCACCCTGGACCCCGACGAGCGCTCGGCCTGGAAGGAACAGGAGCCGGTGGAGCTCACCGCCAAGGAATTCGACCTGATGGAGCTGTTGCTGCGCAATCCCGGCCGGGTCTACAGCCGGGAGAACCTGCTGAACGTGGTCTGGGGCTACGAATACGCCGGGGACTACCGCACGGTAGACGTCCACGTTCGCCGGCTCCGGGAGAAGCTGGAGCTGGACCCGGCCAACCCGGAGTACATTCTGACCAAGTGGGGCGTGGGGTACTATCTAAAGGGAAAAAGCTAAGGCGGTTACGGGCGCCTTTAGGGACAAGCCGGCAAAACCGTAGGGGCGGCTGTCCTCAGCCGCCCGGCGGCAGAACCTAAAACGATCACCCACGAACCGGCGCAGAGAACCACTTTTTATTTTTATGAAACAAAGGGAGGTGCGCCAAATGGAAGAGCCCATCACGACCAAAAGGGTCCCCCTTTGGCGGAGCCTCCGGACCAAGTATATCCTGACCTATCTGGTCATCATCGCCGCGGTGCTGGCGCTGCTGAACACCTACCCGGTGCTGGTGTCCCAGACCATGGTATTCCAGTCCAAGCAGACCTCTCTCCAGAGCCAGGCCTCCGTAGTGGCCTCCGCCCTGGCGGGGCCCGACGCCCTGAGCCAGGAGGGGGTGGGCCGGGTAATGGAGGTGCTGGGCGACACGGGCCTGAGCCGGGTGCTGGTCACCGATCCTTCCGGGGTGGTGCTCTACGACAGCTCCCCCGCCTCCGGGGCGGTGGGGAAGTACGCCCTTTTGTACGAGGTCACCGCCGCGCTACGCTACCAGGATGAGTTCACCTCCGACTACCGGGACGGGGCCTTCCACAGCCGGGCCGCCACCCCGGTGACCTACCGGGGGATGACCTTGGGGGCGGTGTATGTGGACGAGTATGACGCAAGCCAGGGTCAATTGCTGGTGGGTATCCAGCAGACCCTGCGGACCATCTCCCTGGTCATCGCCGCCGTGTCCATTGCCCTCTCTCTGGTGTTCTCCCAGGCCCTGACCCGCCGCATCGCCCAGCTGCTGCGGGCTATCCGCACCGTCCGGGAGGGAGAGTACAGCCACCGGGTGAATATGAAGGGAAAGGACGAGCTGAGTCAGCTGGCGGGGGAGTTCAACGCCCTCACCGGCCGGCTCCAGACCACCGAGGAGGTCCGGCGGCGGTTCGTCTCCGACGCCTCCCATGAGCTGAAGACACCTCTCAGCTCCATCCGGCTGCTGTCTGACTCCATTTTGCAGAATGAGTCCATCGACCCGGCTACTGTCCAGGAGTTTGTGGGGGATATCGGGGACGAGGCCGCCCGGCTCCAGCGGATCACCGAGCACCTGCTGACCCTGACCCGGTTGGACGCTGCCGCCCCGGTGGAGACCGAGGTGGTGGAGGTCTGGGAGGTAGCCGGGCGGGTGGAGCATATGCTGGAGCCCCTGGCCCGGGCGGTGGACGTCCGGCTCCACATGGACGTGCCCCGGGGCTTGGCGGTGGAGGCCACCCGGGACGACCTGTATCAGATTCTGTTCAACCTGGTGGAAAACGCGGTCAAGTATAACCTCCCCGGCGGCCAGGTATGGTTGGGGGCCAAGGGGGAGGGGGAGAACCTGATCATCACAGTGGAGGACACTGGCGTGGGCATCCCCGCCGAGGACATCGGCAAGGTCTTCGACCGGTTCTACCGGGTGGATAAGGCCCGGTCCCGGGCCGCCGGCGGTACCGGCCTGGGCCTGTCCATCGTCCGGGACACCGCTCGCCGTTACGGCGGGGACGTGACCGCCCAGCGCCGGTCCCCGGAAGGGACCCGGTTCCTGGTGACTTTCCCCCTGTGCCGGGAGGAGGTAGAGCGGTGAAGAGGAGAAAATGGCTGGCGGCCCTGGCCCTGATGGTCCTTTTATGCGCTGCCTGCGGACAGGCCCCCGGCAGCGGGGAGACGCCCCCCGAGGGGCAGTACCGGGTATACTTTTTGTCCCAGGAGAGTGGGGAGACAGGCAACAGCCTGTCCCGGGAGGTGCGGCCGCTGCCCGCCGGACGGGGAGCGGTGGACGGCCTGATGCGGCTGCTGCTGGCCGGACCGGAGAGCCCCGAACTGGTCTCCCCCTTTCCCCGAGGGACCTCCATGCGCAGCTGGCGGGTGGAGGAGGGGACAGCCACCATTGACTTGTCGGAGGCATACGGCGGCCTGTCCGGGGCCGATCTGACCTTGGCCGACGGCTGCATTGTTCTGACCCTGTGTCAATTGCAGAATGTGGACCAGGTCTATCTAACGGTGGAGGGTCGGCCCCGGCCCTTTCGGGACCAGGTGCTCTCCGCCGGGGATTTCCTGCTGTCCAACGGCTCCGGCGGGGCGGAGCAGGTGGAGACCGGCCTGTGGTTCCTCCGGAACGGACAGCTGGTCCGGGAGGAGAGGATTTTGGAGCTGGCCACGGGGGATCAGCCGGCCATTGCGGCCCTGCAGGCCCTTCTGGCGGGGCCAGAGGCCGGAGATTTGGAGCCGGTATGCTCCGAGGGCAGCCGCCTTTTGGACCTGCGCCGGCGGGGCGGGGTCTATACCGTGGACCTGAACGCTGCCTGGCTGGAGGGGGAGGACCCCCAACGGCTGTGGGCCATCGTGGAGACCCTGGCCGAACTGGACCCGGAGGCGGGAGTGACCTTCCGGATAGAGGACCAGGCTCTGGAGGAATATGCCGGCCTGGAGCTGAGGGAACCGCTGCGGGGGAGAGAGAAGAAATGAAGACTTGCTTAAAGGGAGAGAGTATGCTATCATAAATGGCGCAACGGTGTACACCGTTTGTCTCTCCGACGGAGAGACAAAGACCATTGAAAAAGGAGAAGATGAGCATGGCAAAATTTGAACTGCGTCCCAACGAGACCGTCGTTGGCAAGGGTCCCATGTCCCTGTACCTGAAGCAGGGGCTGGGCCGGAAACCCTTTCAGGGGGAGATCTGCGTCACCGACCAGCGGGTCTGCTTCAAGATCAGCATGATGCGGGAGCTGGAGATGGACTTGTCCATTGGCGAGATCAAGGGCTTTTCGGTGAAAAAGACCCTGATGGTCACTCAGGTGACCATCCACAGCCAGTCGGGAGAGATCTATCCCCTCACCGGCTTCCCGGCCAAGAAGCTCCAGGAATGGCTGCGGCAGCTGGGCGTGCAACAGCTGTAAGAAGAAAGAGGGAGAAGACCATGAAAAGGAGAGGGACCCTGCTGCGGAACATCCTGTGCGCCCTCCTGTTCCTGACGGTGATCCTTGGGGCCCCCACCGGGTGGCTCTACGACCTGGGAGCAGGGGAGGGGACCGGCCAGGGCCAATGGCCCAGCCAAGGTGTGGGACGGTTGGAGCGGCAGGAGGAGATCGAGGCGTTCTTCCTCGCCCAGACCCCAGCCACCATCGCCACGGGAGGAGAACTGACAGCCTGCCCTCTGGCCCGGCTGCGGGACGCGGGACAGGAGGGGGTCCACTACCACCACAATTATGGGGGCAGGTGGGGGAGCTATGTCTCCGAGTACATCACGGCCGGCTATCCCATCTCCGCGGGGGAGAAGTTCCTCCAGAGCCTGGCGGCGGGGGGCTTTTATAACCGCTATTACCTGGTCCGGTTGGAGGACGGCTCCCATCTGTGCGTCTATTTTGACGACTACCTGCTCCTGGCAGGCGGAGACCGCTTTCCCGTGGGCTATGTCCGCTACGCCACCAATGAAGAGCGGCAGATGCTGGGAAGGCTGGCGGAGGACTACGATGCAGATACCGCCTATATCCTGGATATGTACCGCCACGGTAAGGTGAATTGGATGCTGGACCTGACCCTGCGGCTGGGGGTTTGCCTGGCGGCAGGGGTGGGGGTCTGGACCCTGGCAGAGCGGCGGAAAAAGAGAGCAATATCCACGACATAAGTAGAAGGACCCCGGGCCGCAATGGCCCGGGGTCTCTTTCCGTTGTGAGGGAATGGAGCGCCCTTATCAGCGGTCCATGAGGATCAGGTTCTGGATCTGGTTTTTGCCCGTGCCGCTTTGCAGCAGGTACACAGAGTAGATGGCGTTGCTGACCACGTCCAGGAAGAGAGAGCCAAAGGTCTCGTGAGGCGGGTAGACGCCCAGCCAGGCGGAGTCCAGGGTCTCGATGTCCAGGGAGGCGGGCATGGGGAGCAGGTTGGTATCGGCGTAGAAGAACTGGTAAGTGCCGGGCATGATCCGCTTAAAGGCGGCGACCTCCTTGAAGCGCAGATCACTGTAGACCACCCGGCCATCGCTCATGATCACGTCCATGGGGCTGCTGTTGCGGGCCAGGTTGCCGATGCGGAAGCTGGAGTAGCCGTTGGTGGGCGGGCAGCAGCTGTCGGTGATCTGCAGCAGGTCCAGGCCGCTGGCAGTATTGATGATGGCGATGGTGGAGATTCCGCCGGCCTGGAAGGGCATGGTCTTCTGAATGTAGATATAGCCGTCGGTGCCAGCCACGGTGACGGTCTGGTAGCCCGCCCGGATCTGGCCGTAGTTGGTAGCCGAGGCGTAGTTGAGCAGGTTGACGAACCGGGTGTTGCCGATGAAGATGCGGAAGGCGGAGTAGCCGTAAGCCGCATTCAGGAAACGGACCCGGGCTGCACCCTGCCAGATGGTGCCGATAATGCCGGGCAGAATGGTGATGCCGCCGCAGATGCCGCTGGAGCAGCCGCCGCCGATGACGGTGTTGTTGCCGGGGTAGACCGGTCCGCCCTCTCCGGGATTGGGCAGGGGGATCACAGGCTCTGCGGGGGCAGAATCACCAGGATAGACGGGTCCGCCTTCCCCAGGGTTGGGCAGGGGGATCACGGGCTCCACGGGGACGGTATCACCGGGGTAGACGGGCCCGCCCTCCCCGGGATTGGGCAGGGGGATCGTGGGCTCGTTGGGATCCACCGTACGGCCCATAGGAGAAGTAACACAGTTTTGTTCCATATGACAATCAGCCGGAGCGAGGCGTCCGGCATCCTCCTTTCAGGTGGTGCTGAGCCATTTTATGCACCGGGAAGGGTGGGGGTGTATGAGGTCCTATTGAAACAGATGGACAAAGTTTCTTCTATGGTCTATTGATCACAATATATCCAAGGTTTTTATGGAACTGATGGTGGGAATCGGACCCATAACCGGGGGGTGTTCGTAAGGGGACAAGTTCAGAAAAACTACTTTGCTTTCTGCTGTATGAAAGCCATGATTTCGCCCAGGCTGTCAACGATAAACTGCTGAGCAGC
>CATJWI010000041.1 GCA_949744075.1 uncultured Eubacteriales bacterium
CACCGTGTGCTTGCCCCACCCCGTCTCCTCCTTCAGCGCCGCGGTAAGCTGGGTGATGGTGAGGGCGTTCCCCTCCCAGAGCTTGTTCATCAGCTTCCACTCGCCGTCGGACAGATTCACTTTCATCAGGCGTACCTCCTTCGGGTAAACAAACGTCTACCTCCTATGGTGATGATACCACATCAGGTAGACGGCTGTCAACCCTTTAGAAGTTACAATAAAGTTACAAAACGAAAGAAAAAAGGCACAGCGTCCAGAGACGCTGTGCCTTTTCAAAGGGTACTCAGTTGGCCTTGGCAACCACCACCCGGATGCGGCCGCCGTCGCTGACGGACTTGTCATAGTATCCGGTGAGGTCGTAGCCTGTGCGCACCCGCTCCAGGCTGCTGAGGCGGTAGTCCCCGTCGGAGAGCTCGTACACCGCCACGCCGTCGGCCACGGGGAAGGAGGCGTTGTTCTGGGTGACGGCGGTAAGGGCGTCTACGCTGCTCAGCTTCACCGAGTCCAGCTTAGCTACCTTGTCCGGGGAGTAGAGGTTCCCCTGGATCTTTACGGGGCCGACCTTTTGGTTCAATACGCCGTTGGACATCTGGTAGGTATAGCTCACCCCAGCCACGTCGTACTGGTAAACTCCCATCAGCACCCCTGCCTGGGGCACATCGGTCTCGGTGACGGAGGTCAGCACCCCGTAGGAGTAGAGGTCCCCGGTGGCATCGTTCAGGATGAGAATGTCGATCTCCCCGGCAGAGGTGCGCCGGACGTACTTCACATCGCTGTTGTCCAGGGTCATGCCCGCCAAGCGGCTGGGCCAGATGCGGGCGGCCACGCCGTCGTCGTTCATGTCCAGAATTTCCACATCCCCGGCCAAGGGAGTGGAGCCCAGCTTGGCGCCGTCGGAGCTCACCTTGCCCGAGGCGCTGGACTGGCTCAGCCGGCTGACCTGGGCCTCGCCCCCGGAGGTGAGGACCACCTGGACCAGACTGCCCGCCTTAAAGGAGCTGTTGGCGGGGACGGGGTAGGAGTAGGTGTTGCCGTCGGTGGCGGTGAGGGTCACTGTCTTGGAGGTATAATCGTTGCCGTTGCTGTCGGTATAGCCGGCATCGGCCACGGCGGAGACCACCCCCACCAGGTTGCCCGAGACCCGGTTGGACTCGGCCACGGCGGCTACGCCGCCGTCCCGGCCCAGCAGGAGGGTGACGGTGTCTCCGGTCTTATACTGGCCCAGATTGGACAGGGCGTAGGCGGCCGAGGCGGTCTCGATGGCGTAGGTCTTGCCCGCCACCGTCACCGCGGAGGGGCTGGAGGCGTTGGGGCTCACGGCCTGGTAGAGGCCGGTGACCTTGTTGGAGTAAGCCCACAGGGTCCGCATGGACTTGGAGTAGTAGATCACGTCGTTTGTCTGAAGGGCGGAGAGGGAGGAGGCTTTGCCTCCCCGGTAGACGGCAGCGGTGCTCACGTCGAAGTTCACCTTGCTCTGCCAGTCCCCGGCCATGACCACCGGGCCGTCCATGGCGGCGTTGATGAGGGCCACCCGGTCGATCTCCCCGGCGGGGGTGAGGCTGTAGCCCAAGGTGGACAGGTATACCTGGCCGGTCTTGGTCCGGGCGGTGAGGAGATTATAGAAGAGGTACATGGCGTCCTGCCGGGTCATGGGGTTGTCTTGGCCGATGGAGATGCCCTCGTCCAGGTCCAGGTTGTGGTAGAGGGCCATCTGCCCCGCGGGCCAGGCCCCGGAGAAATCGCTGTCCGAGTAGCCCAGCAGCCGTACCGCCATGGTGACCCCCATGGCCAGGGTGATGTGCTCGTCGGGGTGGAAGGTGCCGTCCAGGTAGCCGTTGACATACCCGGCGGCCACGGCAGCCTCCACATAGGGGGCGGCCCAATGGCTGTAGGGCACGTCGGGATAGGGGGACACGGTGGTGGCGGCCCCCACATTCTCTCCCATGGGGGAGGCGGCGATGAGGAGCTTGGTGAACTCCGCACGGCTCACGGTGCGGGTGAGCATCAGGTCGCCGTTTTCATTGCCCGTCATGATGTCCAGGGCGGAGAGGACCTGGGCCATGTCCTCCACCGGGGCCGGGGCGGCCAGGGCCGCGGGGAGGAGGGAGCCCAGCAGGACTCCCGTGAGCAGGAGGGACACAAGTCGTTTTTTCATCATTCTCGCTCCTTGTATGAGGGTGAATAGAACAAATGTTTCACGTGAAACATCCGGGGGATGCCGGACATGGGGCCGTCAGTCGTAGCGCAGGGCGTCGATGGGGTTCAGTTTGGCCGCCTTGTTGGCTGGGAGGTAGCCGAAAGCTACGCCGATGGCCACGCTGACGCCGAAGGCCACCGCGATGCCCTGAAGGGTGGGTACGGCCACGAAGCCGTCGTTGCCCGCGCCCAGGACCAGGGCGATGACGTTGGTGATGATGTTGGCCATGATGATGCCCAGGATAATGCCCATGGTGCCGCCGATGGCCGAGGTGGTGCCCGCCTCAATGATGAACTGGCTGCGGATATCCCGGCCCTTGGCTCCCAGGGATTTGCGGATGCCGATCTCCCGGGTGCGCTCGGTGACGGACACCAGCATGATGTTCATGATGCCGATACCGCCCACCAGCAGGGAGATGGCGGCGATGAGGGTCAGGATGGCCATCAGCAGGTTCACCATGGAGTCCATGGCGTCCATCATCTCCGCCGAGGTCAAGACTACGTAG
>CATJWI010000042.1 GCA_949744075.1 uncultured Eubacteriales bacterium
CTCGGGCTTCCGCTTGCCACGCAGCAGATCGGCGGCGATGACGGCGGTCTTGCCCAGGGGCTTGCCGGCCGCATCGAGGATGTACCACTTGCGGACGATATTGCCCTTGTTTGCCATAAATGTGGACATGGTGTTACCTCCAATTCCTATACTCGAAAAAACGAGTGATTTTACACGGGAAAACGCCCCGAACCTGGACGTTCGGAGCGTTTTGTATTATAATACCGTTGTCCCAGCCTGTCAACGGCTTTTTTAGTTTTTTTGATTTATAAAGTTGAAATCTCTCAAAATCTCATATTTTCTCTTTTTATCTCTTGAATACTCTCTTTTAATTTTCAAATTTTCGGGGGTGCCGAAATGGAAAAAATACTCTCCTTGGTCCGCCGGTGCGTGGAGGACTACGACATGATCCAGCCCGGGGACCGGGTGGCAGTGGGGGTCTCGGGGGGCAAGGACTCCCTGGTGACCCTGGCCGCTCTGGCCAAGCTGTCCCGGTTCTACCCCAAGCCCTTTACGGTGGAGGCGGTGACTTTGGACATGGGGGCTGCCGAGGGGCAGAGCCCCGCCGACTTCGGCCCTCTCAGGGACTACTGTGAGAGCCTGGAGGTGCCCTTTACCCTGATCCCCAGCGAGATCAGCCACATTATCTTCGACCTGCGCCGGGAGAAAAATCCCTGCTCCATGTGCGCCAAGATGCGCCGGGGAGCTCTCCACAACGCCTTGGCGGAGAAGGGCATCCGCAAAATTGCCTTGGGCCACCATTTCGACGACGCGGTGGAGACCTTCTTTCTCTCTCTGTTCTATGAGGGCCGCATCTCCTGCTTCCAGCCGGTGACCGAGCTGACCCGGACGGGTATCACCCAAATAAGGCCCCTGCTCTACTGCGGGGAGGGCATGGTCCGGGGGGCGGCCAGTCGGAACCACATGCCCATTGTGAAAAACCCCTGCCCCGCCGACGGCCTCACCAAGCGCCAGGAGGTGAAGGAGCTGGTGGCGGACCTGGAGCACCGCTACCCGGGGCTGAAAGAGCGGGTCTTTGGCTCCATGCAGCGGCTGCCCCTCACGGCCTGGGAGCCTATAGAGCACCGGAGAAGACCCTACGCCGAGGAAGCGGAAAAGGAATGAGGGCCCGCCGGGCTTTGATCCTCTTGGGAACGGTCCTCGCCCTTGTGCTGTGTCTTTTTTGTGGAGGGACTTTTGCCCCAGGGTACGTTAGGAACAGCCGGGCCTGGGCGGCCCCTCCGCCTCCCGCTCCCCCAACGAAGGACGTGCCTCTTTTAAACCGTCGGGGGGAAAGGGGATTCTCCTATGGGGAGGAGATCTATGACCCCCTCCCCCACCTCTCCCTTCCGGGGACCTTCGGCAGCTTAGGGACGGGGACCTTTGCCGTGGCCCAGAGCCGGGAAACATACGCCCTGGCCTGCTTTTTGCTCTCCGGGGGCCAAGCGGTCTACCGTTTTCCAGACGGCTGGCTCTCCGGGGTGCATCCCGGCACGGAGGATGGAATATTTGCCCCTTATGAAGGGGTCTTCTGTCAGGATGTGAACGGCGACGCTTTGGAGGATCTGGTGGTCCTCACCTATGGTGCGGTGGGGAATTTTCCCCAGCTGGTCAACCTTGCGACCGTGTATTTACAGGAGGAGGACGGCTATTCCCTTTCGGAGGATATTTCCTTGGCTGCCCTTCAGGAGCGGCTGGGACGCTCGGGGCAGGAGGAGGTCGTACCTTATGGGACTATTTTCTATACTACTCTGGAGGATGTGTGCGATTACTACGAAAATGGATGTTTAGAATAAAAGAGGGGCGCTGTACCAGGTACAGCGCCCCTCTTCTGTTTATTGGGAATGTTTTGGGGATTCGCAAATTTGTGGGCGATCCCGTTTTTGCTATTTCCTCCGCTTTTGTAAGCCTCCGTGGGGGCCGCCGCCTTCGGCGCCCATTCCGCTTCGACACCCCGCCGCGCCCAGGCGGCGTGAAGTGCAGCGAATCGCTTAAAGGTTGCGCTCTTGTCAGCGGCAGCGGCGCAAATAGGACCGCGGGTCGCCTTGAGGGTGCCGCCGGTCGTTAAAACGATACCCTTTAGGCTTGCAACCGAGGGATAGCTTTACAGCGTAGGGACTCTTTACGGTTGTACCGCACCTCGTTGTTTATTCCACTGGTTTACCGTCCTTAAAAAGTTCGGAGCCCAGAACCGCTTTCAAGCGGTTTTGGCCCCCGGCGGGTAGCCGGAAAAATTTATGATATACGGTAACTCCTACCAACGGCGCGCCGGGGCGTCGCGCCCTACGGGCGTTGGCATTATTATGGGTTTTTGTCGAAAAGCCTAAAATTTCTTTCCGCCGAAAGGAAACGGCATACCATGCAAACTGCTCCTGCCGGGCGAATGATATCCGCCCCTACAAAGACCAGATGTTTTCCTGTATGAACCGGGCGCGGTCCTGATCCAGGCCTCTCCTACCTTCTGTCTCCATCCTCCACTCTCACCGCCCGCCATGCCCCCAGGCAGGTGGCCACAAAATATCCGCCGTAGATGACCAGCAGAAACAGGGCTGTCAGCAGGCTGGAGTGGACCGAATCCACGTGGCCCATCACGTTGATGATCTCGTTGGCCGCCTTCATGCCCACAAAGGCGTGGATGGCGCCCAGGGCCAGGGGCAGCAGAAAGGCCAGCCCCACCTGCCGCACCAGGGCCCTCCGGCGCATAGGCTCGGAGGCCCCCAGCTTGCTGAGGAGCTCATACCGCCGGGCGTTGTCCGCCGCCTGGGAAAGCTGCTGGAGGGCCAGCACCGCCGCGGCGGTGAGGAGAAACACCAGGCCCAAGTAGAGGCCCATGTAGAGCACCAATATCTTGGCCCCCATCAGGTCGTAGTAGTTATCCAGCTTGTAGTTGCACATGATGTCCAGCCCTTGGGGAAAGTTCTCCGCTTCATCCAGGGCCATACGGACCAGGTCGTCCACCTGGGAGACATTGCCTGCGTAGGTGATATTCACCATCTGCCGCCGGGGGGTGAGCTGGGGGACCAGCTCGTCCGGGACCACCGCCACTCCGTCGGCAGCGGGGCCGTTAACGATGGCGTTGGGGGTGCGGATGGGGGCCTTCAGTTCTGTCAGAACGGGCAGGCCCCTGTTGGCCATGAGCCGGTCATAGTCGCTGAGGGCCACGACGGCATAATAGCCGGCGGCGGGCATCCCGGTGAGCGCAGGGTCGTTATAGTAGACGGTGACGCTCTCCACCGAGGCAAAGCAGGCCTCCGTGTCCAGCCCCACGTCCCGGAAAAGCCGGGGGATATCTGCCTCCTCATACTCCCCGTCCCGGCCGTAGTTCAGCACCGTCAGGTCATAGGGGGTCTGGCCCCCCACCGTGGCGGTGATGGTGTCGTTGAGCCCCACCGAGCAGGCGGTGACCCCGATGGCCAGTAACAGGAGGATGGAGATCACCGTATTGGAGGCGCAGTTGGTGTGGACCTTGCCGCTCCACTGGCGCAGGACGAACATATTGAGGCCCTTATAGTACCCCGGGTGGCCCTTGGTGAGCCGCAGCAGGAAGCCCGACAGGGACCGGAAGATGAGGAAGGTCCCCAGGGTGCCAAGCCCCAGCATGATGAACCACAAAAGGTCGATGCGGAGAAGTCCCCGGAGGAGCAGCATGGCGTAAGCCGTCCCCAGGGACACGCAGCCCAGCAAAAACAAAGCCACCGCCAGCCCCAGGGGCCGCTGGGCCACCTCCTCATTGGTCCGGCCGGAGCGGATCAGGTCGATGAGCCTGGCCCGGGAGACGCTGACGCTGGTGAAGACCATCACTACCAAAAAGATGACGCCAAAATAGACCACCGTCTTCCCCGCGGCGGCCCAGGAGACGGAAAAGGTAAAGATGTCCTCCGGGGTGGCCAGGAACATGGCCACCGTCAGCTTATCCAGGGCCCAGGAACCCAAAATGCCCAGGGCGATGCCGGAGGCCAGGGCGCACAGGCCGATGAGCAGGGTCTCCCCCACCAAAAGCCGGGCCACCCTGCCTGTGGGCATACCCAAAAGGGCGTAGGTGCCCAGCTCCCGCTTCCGCCGCTTCATCAAAAACTGGTTGGCGTAGAGGATGAGTCCCGCCAGTACCACCGCCACAAAGACGGAGAAGACCCCCACCAGCGTAAAGATGGACTCCACGTTGGGGTTGCTGTAACCGGCCAGGAACTTCATCACGCTCTGGCCGTCCAGGGCGCTGAACACGTAGAAAAGGCACACCCCGAAGGTAAGGGTGAGAAAATAGACGGCGTAGTCCCGGAAGCTCCGCCGCACATTGCGTAGGGCCAGCTTAGAGAACATCGCTGTCGTCACCTCCCAGGTCGCTCATGACGGTGAGGATCTCCCGGAAGAAGGTCCTCCGGTCCCTGCCCTCCCGCTGGAGCTCCCGGTAGAGCATGCCGTCCCGGAGGAAGAGGATCCGCCGGCACCAGGAGGCGGTAAAGGCGTCATGGGTCACCAGCAGGATGGTGGCCCCCTCCTCCCGGTTGAGCAGCTCCAGCTGCTCCAGCAGCATCCGGGTGGACTTGGAGTCCAGGGCCCCGGTAGGCTCGTCGGCCAGGATGAGGGCGGGCTGGGTCACCATGGCCCGGGCAGCGGCCACCCGCTGCTGCTGGCCGCCGGACATCTGGTAAGGAAACTTGTCCAGCACATCCTCCACCCCCAAAAGCCGGGCGGCCTCCCGGGAGCGCGTTTCTACCGAGCGGGGGGCGGCCCCGCCGATGGTGAGGGCCAGGGCAATATTTTCAAGCCCTGTTAAGGTGTCCAGCAGGTTGCAGTCCTGAAAGATGAACCCCAACCGCTCCCGGCGGAACCGGGATAACTCCCTGCCCCGGAGGGCGGTGAGCTCCGCCCCGTCCACCAGGATGGAGCCGGCGGTGGGGGAGTCAATGGTGGAGATACAATTCAAAAGGGTGGTCTTGCCGCTGCCCGAGGGACCCATAATGCCCACAAACTCCCCGGGAAACACCTTCAGGTCCAAGCCCTGGAGGGCTTTGGTGCGGTTCCCTCTGCCGCCGTAGATTTTTTGCAGACCGTGCACGCTCAAGATCGGTTCCATAGCTGAGCCTCCTTTATCAAGTGAGGCCAGTATATCAAAAAGGAGGTAAGGAATCCTTACCGGAAGATAAAGAAAAAGTGAAGGTTTTCTGACGGTGTTCTGCTTGCCCCTATCTCACCTGTCACTGTGGGGTGACCCTTCTTCCGCTTTGTCATTGCAAGGGCCCAACGGGCCCGTGGTGATCCGGTCTTCTTTCTTGCGGAGGCGCTACCACGTTTAGCCCTCCTGGTTTCTACATTGGTAACTGGGATTCCCGAAAGACCGCTTTTGCTGCCAAAAGCGGCCTCTCGGACTCTCAACCGCTTCGCGGCATTAACTCCCTCTAAGCTCGCTTTGCTCAC
>CATJWI010000043.1 GCA_949744075.1 uncultured Eubacteriales bacterium
AGCGCCAGCCGGCGGACCTTCTTGTTCAGGGTGTAGCGGTAAGAGCGGGGCTTGGGGGCAAACACGATGCCGCCGTGGGTCCACTGGGGAGCCCGGGTGGAACCCTGCCGGGCCCGGCCGGTGCCCTTCTGGCGCCAGGGCTTTCTGCCGCCGCCGGAAACTTCCGCGCGGGTCAAAGCGCTCTGGGTCCCCTGCCGGCAGTTGGCCAGGTGGTTCTTCACCACGTCATGCATGACGCTGACGTTGGGCTCGATCCCGAAAATGGCCTCAGGAAGCTCTACGCTGCTCTTCTTCTTCCCGGCCATATCATACACATTAGCCTTAGGCATATCTCACACTCTCCTTTCCTTAAGCATTGCGGGCGGAAGCCTTCTGGGGATTCCGTCCGGAGGCCTTCTGCGGGTTCTTGCTCTCCGCGGCGCCGGCGCCCTTCTCCTTGACGTTGATGACGCTGTTCCGGAGGAACACCACCCCGCCCTTGGGTCCGGGGATAGCGCCCCGCACGGCGATGACGTTCAGCTCGGTATCCACCTTGATGACGTCCAGGTTCAAAACGGTGACCTGCTCGGCGCCCATGTGGCCCGCGCCGTCCCGGCCCTTGAAGATCCGGCTGGGATCGGTGCCCGAGCCCAGGGATCCCTGGTGGCGGTGAACAGGGCCGCCGCCGTGGGTGTTGCGCTTGACAGCGGCGCCGTGGCGCTTGACCACGCCCTGGAACCCGTGGCCCTTGCTCACGCCGGTCACGTCCACCCGGTCGCCCTCAGCGAACACCCCGCAGGTAACGGTGTCGCCCACGTTCAGACTGTCGGTATCCTTCAGCTTGAACTCCTTGAGTACTTTCTTCAGCACGCCCTCGCCCGCCTTTTTGAGGTGTCCCACCTCAGGCTTGGTGAGCTTGCGCTCGGGCACGTCCTGGTAACCCAGCTGAACGGCGTTGTATCCGTCCTTCTCCTCGGTCTTCTTCTGCACGACGGTGCAGGGGCCCGCCTCAATGACGGTGACCGGGATCACGTGGCCCGCTTCGTCGAAGATCTGCGTCATGCCGACCTTCTTGCCGATGATGGCCTTCTCCATGTCTTTTCCTCCTTATTTAAGGTTATTGGTCGGGGCTTTCGCCGCGACTTGACCCGCCCGTCTCAAAAAGCGACGGACCGCGGTACTCAAATTCATGTGCCCCACGTCGGGGCTGTCCGGCTCCGCGATGGTCTGAACGCTTCGGGATCTAACTCCTCCGCCTCCGCAAAATCTCTCCGCGGCTTTCAGCCGCTTCAAGATTTCACTCCGCTCCGTCGTTAGCCCCTCAGCAGACCATCGCTCCGCCTTTCCTTACAGCTTGATCTCGATATCCACACCGGCGGGGAGCTCCAGGCTCATCAGGGCCTCTACCGTCTTGGCGGAGGGCTTGATGACGTCGATGAGCCGCTTGTGGGTGCGGCGCTCGAACTGCTCCCGGGAATCCTTATACTTGTGCACAGCCCGAAGGATGGTGACGACCTCCTTCTTGGTGGGCAGGGGGATGGGGCCGGAGACGGTAGCGCCGGTGCGCTTGGCGGTCTCCACGATCTTCTCCGCGCTCTGGTCGATGAGCTGGTGATCGTAAGCCTTGAGGCGGATACGGATCATTTCTTTCTGAGCTGCCATGTGATTTTTCCTCCTTCATACATACGAAGTGCCGATAGGTCTTGTCTGTCACGCTTCGTACGGTGAGATTTCCTGTCCACGTTTCCGTGCGTATCACTCCGGGACAGAAAGAAAACCGGCACACGCTGGCCGGTTTGCTCCCTGCACGGCGATATACGCCGCACACAGGACCTCTCAGCCGCCCGATCAAACGGACATACTCCGCGGAAGTTACCTCGTTTCCGAGCAATCTCCCGCATCATCGCATAATACGCCCCAAAACAGGCGCTCAATAATAATACTACAAAGCTCCCAAGAGGTCAAGCATATTTTTCAATTTTTTCAAAGAATTTTTGACCCCACGGGACCCTCCAAAGCCCCGTCCCCCCGGCCCGTCATCGCAAGGCCCCGCAGGGGCCGCAGCGATCCGCCTCCTCCCCCCCTACTCCCAGGGAGCCGGGTCGCCGCCCTCCCCAGGCGGGTCCAAATGGATCATCCCGTTTCTCGTCACACAACAGCCATCCAGCCAAAATTCCTTTTCCCGCCCGGTGCCATCCACCCCCAGCACCGACAGGACCAGCCGGTCTCCCACCTCCGTCCCCAGGTCCCGGACGGGGATAGCGGTCTCTTCCATAGCCAGCCCCCGGGTCAGCTCATCCCCCACCCTGCTCCAAACCACCTGTCCGTTTTTCCAGAGCCGCAGCTCCGCCTCCGCCAGGGTCAGCTCCCGCCAGTCGGTCCCGTCGTGATACCAACCGGTGGCCACCGGCTCCACATTGGCCGACAGCCGGGTCAGGACCATTCCCTTTTCCTGGCCTCTGTTGCTTGCCGTCCAGTTCAGGTTGCCCCATAGGCTCAGCTCGGCGTTGGCCAGGAGGAAACTCTCCCGCCCCAGCTCCTTGCTCACCGTCACCCCGTCCTCGGTAAAGGCCACCGTCAGCGAGATATCGTCGGCCAGCGGGCAGGTGAGCCGGGCGGAGAAGCTCTGCCCCGCCCCCAGCTCCCCGGGGACCTCCACCGCCTCAAAGTCCGCCCCGGCGGCGGTAAAGGCCGCCGTCATCCCCTCCCGGTACTCCCGGGGGATGGCGGAGAGGGCAAAGGTCACCGTCCCAGCCTTTAGGTCCATCCCCGCCACATCATAGCCCTTCTGGGCGGTGACCTGGTCCTGCTCCTCCAAAGCCTCCCTGACCTGGGCCCGGATCTGCCCGGCCAGGGACCCCATCTGGCCGGACACCGTATCCCGGATCCCATCCACATTATTATATAAGGTAGACAGCTGGTCCTCCAGCCGCTGGACGCGCCCAAAGAGCCAAGCCCCCACCAGCAGCGCTGCCGCCGCCAGGATGGCCCCATAGAGCCGCCCTCTCCGCCGCGTCCCGCCCTGGGGCCGGGCGGTCCGCCGGGCGATCTCCTCCAGGGCCCGGAGCTCCCGCTCTGTAAGCTCCCCCTCCGCCCCGCCGCTCTCCTCCAGCCCCAGCAGGCTCCCCATGGACACCCCAAAGAGCTTGCTCATGGCGATGAGCTTTTCCAGCTCGGGCACGGTGGCGTCGGACTCCCACTTGCTCACCGACTGCCGGGCCACCCCTAACTTCTCCCCCAGTTCCTCCTGAGACAGGCCCGCCGCCTTCCGCAGAGCCTGGATCTGTTGTCCCAATGTCACGGTCCTCTCCTCCTTTCGCTGCCATCAGGATACCACATCCGCCCTCAAAAGGCCACCACCCCCCGGGTTCTTTTTGTCACCCGCCGGGTGCGACCCCTCCGGCAGAGCGTATTTCCGCCGGAATTCCTCAAAGGCCCGCCGGAACGTCTCGCTGTCCTCCCGCAGGTCTCGCAGGGAGCCGTGGAGGCTCCCCCCGCCCCGGAGCATATCGGTGACTCCCCCGGCCAGATTAGAGCAGTGGTCCGCCACCCGCTCCAGATCGGTGAGCAGGTCCGACCAGATAAACCCCGTCTCCATGGAGCACTCCCCCCGCTGCATCCGCAGGATGTGCCGTCCCCGCAGCTCCTCCTTCAGCCGGTCCACCACCTCCTCCAACGGCTCCACCCGGGCCGCCAGGTCCGGGTCCTTCTCAAGAAAGGCCCCCAGGGCCAGAGTCATGATCTCCTCCACCGCCCCCATGAGCACCCACAGCTCCTCCCGGGCCGCCCCGGTGAGGACGGTCTTATGCTGCGCCATCTCCTCCGCCGACTCTACCAGGTTCACCCCATGGTCCCCAATGCGCTCCAGATCGCTGATGCCCCGCAGCAGCCGGGCCGCCTCGGCGCTGGCCCCCCGGCCGATGGGCCGGGCGCTGAGCTGGATCAGGTAGGTGCCCAGACTGTCCTCATAGTGGTCGGTGCGCTCCTCCCGCCTCCGCACGGACTGGGCCAGCTCGGGGGTATAGCTCTTCAAGGCCGCCAGAGCCTCCCGCAACCCCCCGACGGCCTCTCCGGCCATCTCCGCCGCCACCTCCCGGCAGCGGTCCAGAGCCACCGCCGGGGCGGAGAGCAGCCGGGGGTCCAGCTCCACGGGAGCCTCCGGCTCCTCCCCGTCGGGCACCAGCCGGTCCACTGCCCGCTCCAGCACCCCCGACAGGGGCACCAGCACCGCCGCGCACAGCAGGTTGAAGGCCGTATGGACCCCCGCGATGCCCAAGAGGGTGGCGCTCTCCTCCAGCACCGCCGGGGCCGCCGCCCACTTCACCAGGCAGAACACGGTGAGCCATACCAGCGTCCCTATCACGTTAAACAGCAGATGGACCACGGCCGCCCGCCGGGCGTTGCGGTTGGTGCCCACCGAGGAAAGCATGGCGGTGGCGCAGGTGCCGATATTCTGTCCCATGATGATGGGCGCCGCTGCCCCATAGGTGATCTGCCCCGTGGCGGCCAGGGCCTGCAAGATGCCCACCGAGGCCGAGCTGGACTGGATGACGGCGGTGAGCACCGCCCCCGCCAGCACCCCCAGCACCGGATTTTGAAAGACCACGAAGAGCTGGCGGAACCAGGGCTGCTCTCCCAGCCCTGCCACCGCCCCCGACATGGTCTCCATGCCGAACATCAGGGTGGCAAAGCCCAGCAGAATGAGCCCCGTATCCTGGTTCCGCCTCCCCTTGCGGAACATATAGAAAATAATGCCCACCAGAGCCAGCACCGGAGTAAAGGAGGAAGGCTTCAATAGCCGCAGCCAGAAGCTCCCCCCATCGATGCCCGCCAGGCTCAGGATCCAGGCCGTCACCGTGGTACCCACGTTGGCCCCCATGATGACATAGATGGCCTGCCGCAGGGACATGAGCCCCGAGTTCACAAAGCCGATGACCATGACAGTGGTGGCCGAGGAGCTCTGGATCACCGCCGTCACCACCAGCCCGGTGAGCACCCCCACCAGCTTCCGGCTGGTAAAACGGCTCAGCAGAGCCTCCAGCTGTCCCCCGGCCCGCCGCTCCAGGGCCTGGCCCATCACGGTCATGCCAAAGAGGAACAGGCTCAGGCCACCGATCATGGTGAGCAAATCAAAAATATCCATATTCTATCTCCTTTTTAAGGTCAGTCTGTCCAAACCGCCCGTTCTCTATTGAAAAAGCGAGACCTTGCCGCAATAAAACTGCGGCAAAGTCTCGCTTTTTACATGCAAAGCCGGAGCCTCAGGCTCGTACTGACGGCAAAGCAAACGGGGCCTCCCCCGCAAGCTACTCCCTTTGTCTTAGGTGCAGTATATCAAGGAAGTCTCTTCCTGTCAAGCCGAGTCTTCCAGGCGTTCCACCCCGCCACCCCGTCATTGCGAGGGCCCGAAGGGCCCGTGGTGATCCGTCCCCATGCCCCTCCGTAGGGCGCGGCATCCCTGACGCGCCGCCTGCACTATCTTGCGGACGCTCTACCACGTTTGGCCCTCCTGGTTTCTACATTGCAAACTGGGATTCCCGAAAGACCGCTTTTGCTGCCAAAAGCGGCCTCTCGGACTCTCCAGAAAACCACCAGGGAGGGGGGCTTTCGATGCCCCCCTCCCTGGACCTACCCC
>CATJWI010000044.1 GCA_949744075.1 uncultured Eubacteriales bacterium
GCTTAGAGGGAGTTAATGCCGCGAAGCGGTTGAGGGTCCGGGAGGGCTCTTTTGGCAGCAAAAGAGTCCTCCCGGGCTTCCCGGTTACCAATGTAGAAACCAGGAGGGCTAAACGTGGTAGCACCTCCGCAAGAAAGAAGACCGGATCACCATGGGCCTTTCAGGCCCTCACAATGACGAGGTGGAGGTGGGACTGGGGTAGATGAGAGGTCGTGGGCAGACACTTTGGGCGCCCATATGGGGTGGTCTTTGAAACCTTTTTTCTTTTTTGGTGTATCCTTTTATAGAAACGTTTCTGCAAGGGGGGACCAGGGCTTGGACGAGCGGAGTTTAATCCGAAAATTGCAAAAGGGGAACGCCGGGGCTCTAGAGAGTTTGATCCGGCGGTATACCCCCTATGTCTCCGCCTGCGCCTACCGGGTGCTGGGGCCTTTGCCCCGGGAGGAGCTGGAGGAGGCAGTGGCCGATACCTTCGTGGCCCTGTGGCAGCACGCCGCCGACCTGGACCCGGAGCGGCCCCTGCGGCCCTGGCTGGGGACGGTGGCGACCAACAAGGCCAAGAACCGGCTACGGGCCTATGTCCCCGCCGCCCCCTTCGCCGTAGACGCAAAAACCATCTGCCGCCGGGTGGAGCGCGCCCTCTCGGCCCAGGAACGGGAAAGGAAATGCTATATGAGACATAAACTTCGCCTGGCCGCCGCCTTGACAGTAGGAACCATTCTCTTGACCACCACCGCCTTGGCGGCGGGCCCCACCCTGCTCCAGGCCGCCCTGGGGGCCTTCTCCCCTTACGCCCAGCGCCAGGAAGGCGTGGTGGAGGCGGATGGCATCCGGGTCCAGGTCCTCTCCGCTCTCACCGACGACCTGTGCGCCAAGGTCTATTTGGAGGTCACCGACCTCACGGGGGACCGGCTGAAGGACGCCTCCATCAGCGGAAGGCTGGAGCTGCAGCTGGAGGAGGAGACCTCCTGGTCCGATGGCTGCGACATTGTGGACTATGACCGGTCAACAAAGACCGCCCTGGTCTGTGTGGAGCGAAATTCCGGTGTCTTCTTCCAGGAGGAGCTGGAAACCACTGTACTTCTCCATGACCTCCGGCCCGGGCGGCACCTGATATGGGGCGGAAAGGAGATCCCCCTGGAGGGGCTCACCACCCAGCCCGTTCCCTCCCAGGTCCTGCCCACCGGGGAGACGGTGCTGGTCCCCGGCGCCACGGAGCGGGAGCTCACCGCGGGCGTCACCTTGGCCGCTGTGGGCTATGGCAGTGACGGACGGTTCCACACCCTCTTCCGCTTCCCCAGCGATGCCCTTTTGGACCACTCCCGCTGCTCGGCCACCCCCTGGGCTCAGCCCGAAGAGGGCAGGACCAACCCCTTCTGGGGGGCCACTGTGGGAGAGAGCGGCAGGAGCCCCCACCCCGAAGACGGCAGCTATGATATGGACGAAGCCGCCTTCGAGCAGGAGGGAAAAAAGTATTACGATGTGTCCTATGTCCGCCGTCCCGGCGGGCCGGAGTTGCCGGAATATCTGGAGCCCGTGGCCGGGGTCTATGCCACCCAGGAGCCAGTGGAGGCCGTCTGGGAGCTGCCTGTGACCCTTCGTCCGGTGGAGACCGTCACCAGTCCCCTCTCGGGACACATCGACTACAACAGCTTGGACGCGTTGCGGCTGTCCCCTCTGGGGGTAGTGCTGACCTCCTCCTCCCCCAACTACACACAGCTCGGGGGATATCCTCTGACGGTATTCCTGGCCGACGGCACCAGTTTCCGGGCGGAGAGCGGCGTTCATGGACATCAGAAGGATGGGCCCAATCTGTCCCGGTGGGTCTTTGACCGGCCTATGGAGGTAGGGGATATCACCGGGGTGGCCCTGGGCTGCTGGATGATCCCCGTGGAAAACGGCGTGGCCGGGGAGGGGTATTGGCTCCCCGCGCTGCCGGGGGAAGGGACGTAAAAGAAAATAATATAAAATTGCAGCCTGGTCTCTTTTGGACCAGGCCGCAGTTTTTGGGGAGGCGTTTGGGCGCGCCGGGGCGTCGCACCCTACGGAGGGGCTTATTCCTTTTTCCATTTTCCTTCCTCCAGGAAGTCCAGGCTGGTCCGGCGGTAATGGCGGGTCCAGGCGGGGAGATGCGTTAGGGGGTCCGGGCAGAGGGTCAGGAGATCCTTGCCGTTTACCGTTATGGTCAGTTCTCCCTCCTGAACGCAGGTAAAGATGCACTCCAGCACCGCATCCAGCAGTTCCCGCTCCAGGGTCAGCAGGGCCAGGCGCTCCTGGTCGGTATAGTCCTCGGTGAGCCTGCAGAACTCCGCCTGGGTCACCATCTTTCGGGCCAGGAAGGTATAGCGATTCAGGAGGATGTAGTCCCGGGTGCGGTAGATGGTCTCCTTTAGAAAGGGCTCCAGCGCCGCCGGGGCGGGCTCTTCCTTTTCGGCCCGGGGCAGGGTGGGCTTCCAGGGGAAGGGGCTGGCGTTTTGGGGGTGGATGGACCAGAGCACCGACAGCTCCCCCTCGTTCCGGAGGCCGGAGGCGGGGAGAAATCTCCCCTCGATTTTGCGGCCCAGCTGGAAGGGCCCCTTCTCCACGAACCGCTCCAGGAATAGCTGTATTGCCCGGTAGCTGTAGTAGCGCAGCTCCTTCACCCCCAAGGGGCGGACCCGCTCGGGGAGGGCGGGGACCAGGGACAGGCCGTAGGCAAGAGCCCGGTCGTGGACCTTGTGGGCGAGCAGGTCCATAGTCTCGTCCACACTCTGGCAGATCAGAGGGAAATCCTCGGTGGCCCGGTAGGGGATTCGGGCGGAGAGCTGGGGGCGAACCTGGACCAGGCTCTCAAAGCCACCGTCCTCCCCAAACCAGGCGGAGTAGAGGGTCATGGTGTGGAGGTCCACGGCCAGGGCCCTGGGGCTGTCCTGGATGTCCAGGAGGTTTTCCCGCAGGAAGTCCTCCAGGCCCTCCGGGAGCTGGAGCTTTCCTCTCTTATCGTAGAAATAGGTCTCGTTTTGCAGGGTCAGGGTCCCCCAGCCGCTCCAGGTCCCTCCCTCCGCCTCTATCTCCGCCACCCACTCCGGGCTGGGACCCTTCAGCTCCGGCAGCAGCTCCCGGGGCTCCAGGTTGGGGCAGGAGGTGTACTGGTCCCGTTTGGCGAAGGGCTGGATGCCCCGGGGCACGTGGCAGGCACGTATCCGCTGGTCGATGCCCGCCAGCAGGAAGTGGGAGAGCTGACCCGCCAACGGCTGCCACTCTCCCTCCACCTCCCGGACCTCCACCGGTGGGTCCTCCTGGAGCGGGTCCAGGGGCAGGGCCAGGTCGAAGCCCTCTCCCCCGCCGATGATCAGCCGGTCCCCCTCCCGGCGGAAGTCCCCCTGGTCCAGCAGGAGACCCCCGGCGGGGGCGATGCGCTCAATGCCCCGCTTGGAGAGGAACTGGGCCAGCAGCCCCGGCAGGCCCTCCATGGGCTGGACGCCGTTGGCCGAGGACAGGCAGAGAAAGCCGACCAGGTCGACGGGGCCGGGGGCCACGTAGCGCTCACTCATTGCAGGAGCCCCTCCAGCTGGGCCTTAGTGAGGCCTTTAGTGAGGACCAGGTCCTCCCTTTTTCCCTGTATGTAGGGCGCCAGCTTGGGCATCACCGTGCGGTAGTCCGCCATGCCCAGGATGCCCTGGTCAGCAATGCTCACCAACACCAGCCGCCAGTCCGCCACCGGCCTGCCGTCCAGGCCATATTTTTCCCAGGGGGCCACGGGCAGGATGGTCTCCACCCCCTCGGTGAGAACCAGGGCCCCAAAGGACTCCTCCCCCGCCTTGCCGTAGAAGTTCACGTTGGCCTTAAAGGCATTGTCCCAGGCGGCCTGGGGGGCCTCCGGCTCCTTTTTGGCTTTGAATCTGTCGAACAGTCCCATAGTCCATTCCTCCTTGCTTTTAGGGGTCCTTGTTCTCCCCGCGGGGAGAACAAAAGGGACGTCCCTTTTGCCCATTATATCACAGTTCCCCCGGGTGGACAACCCCGCTGTCCCCCCCCAGGAGGGCGGCAGCCATTGCTCCACCAGGAGCTTGGCCTCGTATTCGCCGCAGGTCAGGTCCAGGGTGCCCGTTAGCTCTTCCGCCAAGGCCTCCTCCACCTTCTGCAATCTCGCAACGCTCCGGGAGACTTCCCCCGTCCAGGGGACCAGCACCGTGAGGCCGGGACCGTAGTCGAAATAGATCCCGTCCTCCTCCCCCAGGTCGATGAAGTTCTCTACCTTGGAGAGCATCTCCCGGGCCTCCAGGGCTTCCAGCAACTCCGTCAGGGCCGCCAGCTTTTCCTGTTCTCCCTGGGGTACTGTCAGGGGCTCTCCCGCCGCCGGGGCCTCTGTCGTCAAGCCCAGCACCCGGGGATAAGTCTCCTCCCAGCCGGGGGGCGCCTCCTCCAGCGCTGTTCCCCCGGGGCTGATGGTCCACCAATCCTCTCCCGCCTGGACCACCGCCACGGGCCGTCCTGTATCCTGCTCTAAAATGCGGCCGTTGAGATGACCATGCCGGGATCAAAACAGCCCCGTGATCTTCCCATCCTCGGTCACATCAATGTTTTCCGCCGCCGGCACCTTGGGCAAGCCCGGCATGGTCATGATGTCACCGGTGAGGGCCACGATGAAGCCGGCGCCGGCGCAGACCTTCAGGTTGCGCACCGTCACGTCGAAGTCCTCGGGGGCCCCCAGCAGGCTCTGGTCGTCGGAGAAGGAATACTGGGTCTTGGCCATGCAGATGGGAAGGTCTCCAAAGCCCAGGTCTACCAGCTTCTCATACTGCTTCCGGGCGTTGGCGGTGAGCACCGCCTGCCTGCCGTGGTACACCCGGCCCACGATGGCGTTGAGCTTATACTGGATGGAGGTGTTGTCCTCGTAGGCGTAGGTGAACTTGTCCAGCCGGGGCTCCTCCTCGCAGAGGCGGATGACCTCCCTGGCCAGGGCGGCGCCGCCCTCTCCGCCCTTGGCCCACACCTCGGAGAGGGCCACGTTGACCCCCAGCTCCCGGCACTTTTTCTCCACCAGGTCCAGCTCGGCCTTGGTGTCGGTGGGGAAAGCGTTGATGGCTACCACGCAGGGCAGGTGGTAGACGTTCCGGATATTGTCCACGTGGCGCAGGAGGTTGGGAAGGCCCTTCTCCAGGGCTTCCAGATTTTCGTTGTTCAAATCGGCCTTGGCCACCCCACCGTGGTGCTTCAGGGCGCGGACGGTGGCCACCACCACCACCGCGTCGGGCTCCAGGCCCGCCATGCGGCACTTGATGTCCAGGAACTTCTCCGCCCCCAGGTCAGCGCCGAAGCCCGCCTCGGTGACTACGTAATCGCCTAACTTCAAGGCCGCGTCAGTGGCGGCGATGGAGTTACAGCCGTGGGCGATGTTGGCAAAGGGACCGCCGTGAATGAAGGCGGGGGTACCCTCCAGGGTCTGGACCAGGTTGGGCTTGAGGGCGTCCTTGAGGAGGGCGGTCATGGCCCCCTCCGCCTTCAGGTCGTGGGCGGTGACGGGCTTCCCGGCGCGGTCGTAGGCCACCACCATCCGGCCCAGCCGGGCTTTCAGGTCGGCAAGGTCGGAGGCCAGGCAGAACACCGCCATGACCTCGCTGGCCACGGTGATGTCGAAGCCATCCTCCCGGGGGACC
>CATJWI010000045.1 GCA_949744075.1 uncultured Eubacteriales bacterium
CAGGACCTTCGTGTCAGCCGCCTTATAGCCCAGGCTCTTCAGGTACTCATACTCGGTGATACCATAGACGTTGTAACTGTACTGGCCGTCGGGGACCACTGCGCCGTCGGCGCCAGTGCCGTCCCAGGCCATGTTGCGGTTATACTTGGTACCGTAGGTGGCGGCCACGGTCTGGGTCTCGTTGCCGTCGCCGGAATGGGCCTCGAAATACTCGTACTCGGGGCCCAGGACCTTGACCACTTTGCCGCTGGCGTCGGTAACGGTGACGCACAGGGCCTTCACGTTCCGCAGGGGCAACAGGTTGGCATAGGCCAGGTCGGCATAGCCGTCAGCATTGGGGGAGATGGCGGAGAAGTCGCCGCTGAAGAGGCCGGCATCCCGCTGTCTGGAGAAATAGTTCCGGGTAGAGCGGTAGCTGCCCCCATGGGGATAGCCGGGCCAGGCGCTACTGGTAAACTGGTTGGCGCCCAGGACGGCCTCCTGCTCGCCGCTGCCGTCCTTCAGCCGGGTGGCCATGGCGGCGGCGTAGTACACGGGGTAATCCAGGTCGGCGGTGGTCTTTTCGCTCACATCCTCATAGGCGGTGGCCAGGTCGAAGAGGGGGGCCTGGTTCCAGTCGCCCCGGAAGCCCATGAAGGGGATATTCACGTCCTCCTTGACGGAGTCGAAAAACACATAGCCCTCCAGGAACATGCCGTTGGGGAACTTCGCGTCATAGTCCGCCATCACGTCCGGGTCCAGGGTCACGGTGACGGTGATCTCCGCAACGCCCTTGGCGGGGACGGTGACCACGGCGGGGGCGGCGTCATCGCTGTAGCGGTTGATGTTGTTCCCGCCGTCGGACAGGGTGCCGCCCTTGACGGCGGTGACCTGCATCACCGCGCTGTCGATGGCGTCGGTGTCCCCGCCCGAGCGGCTGCCCACCAGGACATCACGGCCCCCGGAGGTGCTGGTGGCGTCGGTCTGGAGGCAGGAGAGAACGTCGAAGGTCCGGGCTGCCCGGTTGTAGTTCACCAGCTCAAAGGTAAAGCTGAACTCGTCTCCCAGCTGGTCGAAGAGCTCCACCTTGGTCCGGGGCGCTTCGCCGGTGGCGGCGTCGTACCCCACTTGGCTGCGGAGCACCACCTTGCTGTTGATGGCGGCCGCCGCGTTGACCATGCCCGCGCCCTGGCGGCGGGGGGAGAAATACAGATCGGTGTTGCCGCTGAGGGGCTGGTAGACACGGGCGGTGCTGGCCACCAGCTGGTTCACCAGGTTGCTGTACTCCTGGGTGCCCGGCTCCACGCCGAAGACGTCCAGATTGTCGTCCACATACTGCTGGATCACCAGGAAGGCACCCGCCATATTGGGGGAGGCCATGGAGGTGCCGCTCTTGATGGACACAGCGGTGTCGCTGGAGGCGCCGGCAGAGGCGATGTTGCCGCCGGGGGCCATGATGTCGGGCTTCAGCCTCAGGGCCTCGGTGACGCCCCAGGAGGTGAAGGAGGAGGGGCCGTTATCGTCATAGGTCCGCTCGCTCACATTGTCCCGGCCGGTGGTGGAGAAGGAGACCTCCACGGTGCCGGCGGCCAGGGCGGCTTGCATGGCCTCGTAAACGCTGGAGCTAATGAGGCCGAAGGTGGGCACCTTATAGTCATAATAATAGCTGGAAATGGCACTATTCCGGTCCGCGGTAGAGGCAAGCACCACGGCCACGGCACCGGCGTCGGCAGCTGCCTTAGCCTTGTCGGCCAAGGTATCGTCATAGGAAGAGCTGGTGCCCGCATTGACCAGGGCCACTTTACCGGTCAGGTCGCCGGCGGCGGCAATGGCCTCAGCAGAAGCATCACCACAGTCCACTACCTCATAGCTGCCGGTAAGCTGCTTGCTCAGGTTGGGAGCGTTGTAGTCGGTCAAGCTCACATCAGGGACAGAGATCTCGGTCTCGGGGCCCTCGGCCTGGGGGACCTGGTTGTCGTCAATGACTACGCCCTCGTCCTCCTCCGCGGCGTTCCCCACGGAGGGAGCCGGGGTCTCCGTGGTCTCGGGGGCCGGGGCCTCGGTGACCTCGGGCTCCGGGGTCTCGGTGACCTCGGGCTCCGGGGTCTCGGTGACCTCGGGCTCCGGGGTCTCG
>CATJWI010000046.1 GCA_949744075.1 uncultured Eubacteriales bacterium
CTTGACACGGCCGCCGCGGATCATGACCACACTGTGCTCCTGCAGGTTGTGACCCACACCGGGAATGTAAGCGGTCACCTCGTAGCCGTTGGTCAGCTTGACACGGGCGATCTTCCGCAGGGCGGAGTTGGGCTTCTTCGGGGTGGAGGTACGAACGGCGGTGCACACGCCTCTCTTCTGAGGAGAAGGCAGGTCGGTCTCGCGGTTCTTCAGGGTGTTCAGGCCGAACTGCATGGCGGGAGAATTGGACTTGAAACTCGCCTGCTTGCGGCCCTTCCGAACGAGCTGGTTAAACGTAGGCATAATTTTCCTCCTTTCTTACTTGATATGATATATTTTAACAGGTATCCCGGAGGATTATCCTGTTAAAATCAAACCTGGGGACCTCATCCTTGGTAAGGATGAGCTCTACCCCTTCATCAGGGCGGCCACAGCGGCCCCTACGGCGATGCCGCAGACCCGGCCCAGCTCCTTCATGGAGGGGACGGTCTGGAGGGGGATCCCCCTCTCCCGGCTCAGCGCCGCAACGGGCTGCGTCACTCTCGGGTCCGCGTCCTCCGCCAGGTATACCTTCCCGGCGGCCCCCAACTCGATGGCCCGCTTCACCTGCTTGGCGCCCACGACCTTGGGGCTGTTTAACAATTCGGCAAGCATCCCCTTGGCCTCCTGTTCTAAAAATGGGCAGAATGTCCCCTTGGAAACACCTGCGCAAGTTGAAATTATAGCATAGGGTGCCTGGTAAGTCAAGGATTTTTCGTTTTTCTCTTTTTTTCTTGACGCGCCCCTGGGGCCATGGTACCATAGTGCCGAAAAGGAGGGATCTCCATGGGCTTTGACCGTTTCCGCACCAAGGCTATGGCCCGCTCCGCCATGGGGCTGGCCAGCCCCATGCCCTGGTGCGTGACCCTGCTTTATAAGCTGTTGACCCTTGTGCTTCCCATTCTGCTGTTTTTCCTGCTGCCCCTTGGACTGGTGGCCTTTTTCTACCCCGTCTCCCTTTTGGGGGAGGGGGACTTTCACCCCCCCACCGCTCTTGTGAGCGGGATCATGGTCCTGGCCTACCTGGCCCTCCTGGTCCTGCTGTCCCTGCTGTGGACGGGGCACCTCTATTACTGCCGCAAGCTCTGGCAGGAAAAGCCGGGGACCTTCCGGGACCTGTTCCTGGGCTTCTCCATGGCCCCCAGGCTCCTGCCCCTGCTGGGGCTCATCCTCCTGTTCCTCCTGCTCTGGTCCCTCCCCGCCGCGGGGGCCTTGGCCCTGCTGGTCTGGCTCTCCCCCCGCGTTTTTTCCGACGCCCCCTTTTTCCTCTTCCTGCCCTTCCTGGTCCAGGTGGGCTGGATAGCTTTGCTGGTCAACCGGCTTCTCTCCTATAGCCTGTCCTTCTATCTCCTCCAGGACCACCCGGACTTTACCGCCCGGCAGGCCCTTCGGGAGAGCAAGGCGCTCATGGCCGGGCGGCAGTGGCAGCTGTTTGTGCTGCTTCTGTCCTTCCTGGGCTGGGCCTACCTGACCCTGCTGTGCTTCTATTTTGCCGCCATCCTGGGCTTCCTGCTCTGCTCCCTCCTGGTCCCCCAGGCCTCACTGGCCCAATGGACCACGGCCTTCCTGCTCCTCTTCCTGACCCTGGGCCTGGGCGCAATCGGGTCCGCCCCTCTGGGCCTGTGGCTCAGCACCTATGTCAAGACCTCCCTGGCCGGCTTCTACGACTGGGCCCGTGCTTTCTTCGGCCCCTCCTCCCTGCCCCCTTGGCAGCCTCCCGTCCAAAGCTATGGGACAGCCACTCCCCGGCCCCGCCCCCGTACTCCCGACCCCTGACCCAAAAAAGTCCGGGCCGCTGAACACAGCGGCCCGGCTCTTTTTACAGTTCTACCGGCACTTTTGTTGTTATGTAAACCTCCTCAGGGGTGACCTCACACTCATAGGCCAGCACCTTCACCCCTCCGGCGGCGGCTCTCCGCAGGGCCGCCCCAAACTCCGGGTGGGTCCGGTCATTGGGGGAGAAGCCCTTCACCCCCGCCATCTGAATGACGAAGCAGACAGCGGCCTCATAGCCCTGCTCCCTTGCCAGCAGCAGCTCCTCCAGGTGCTTCACTCCCCGCTCCGTAGGGGCGTCCGGGAAGTAGGTCCACCCGTCTTCCTCCAGCGTGCACCCCTTCACCTCCACAAACCCCCGGCGAAGGAGACCTCCAACCTCTGTAGAGACGGGTTCAAAACCCGCCCGCCCCGCCTCCCAATAAAAATCGAACCGGGAGTTCTCAAAGACGGTCTCCGGCCGCAACAAGGAAAGCCCCGGGACAAAATGCCCCGCTCGGGCCCACTCCCCGAACAGCCTGTTGGGAGCCTGGGAGTCCATGTTTATTAATCGAACAAATGTTTCACGTGAAACATTTTCCTTTTCCACCGCTACCAGGTCAAAGGCGGTCCGCCGGGCAGGGTTGTCCGACTGCTCTAGATAGACGGTGCAGCCCGGCACCAGCAGCTCCCTGCACCGCCCGGTGTTTTTCACGTGGACGGTGATCTCCTCCCCGCCCAGCAGGACCTTGGCTATAAACCGGTTGGGCCGGGAGAGAAACACCGCCCTGTGGATATTCCGATACCGCACGCTCTCACCTCTTTCCTTCCCCCACGGGGCTCATTGGCCTAAAATACCCTCCCGCTCCTGGATATACCGGATGGCATATTGTGCCGTCAGCTTCAGGTCGGGACGGCGGCTTTTGAGAAACCGCTCCAAAAGAGGGATGTCCTCCGGCCTCCCGATGGTTTGAAGGGCAATATTGGCATAATACATCTCATATTGGTATGTCTTCTCGTCCACTTGCCCCAGATAAAAAGCGCAGGCCCTCCGGCTCTCCTCCCCCGGGCAGGCCGAGAGGGCTCGAAGGGCGTCGTGCCGCACATTCCGCCGCTGGTCCGCGGTCAGGGCCAAAATAGGGGAAAAATCCATCCCCCCCGGGAGCAGCAGCCCCTTTCTCCCCCAGTCCGCCACCCGGTCCAGCAAAGCAGAAAGGAGATATTTGTCCGTCTCCACGGTAAGCCGCCCCAGGAAAAAGGGGACCTCCGCCGGGGAAAATACCTGCTCCATCAGGCGGCCATAAATGAAATAGGCGGCCCTGCGGACCTCCCGTTTTCCCTTTACCCTGCCCTCATTTCCCGTAATGGCCTCCCGCAGCAGGGGAAAAAGAGCGGGGTCGGCCAGGGTCTCCGCCTCCCGTAGGGCCTTCCAGCTCACGGTCTCGTCGCTGCGGGTAAAATGCTCCTCTTCGGTGTTGATCCTGCCGATCAGCTCCATCAATCCGGCCCGGTCCATCCCTCAGCCCTCCAGGCACTCCTGCACATAGTCCAAGGACACGTCCATCCGCTCTGCCACCTGCTCTTCCGTCATCCCCTGGGCAGCGAACCGCTTCACCACCTGGGTCATGTCCTCCCCCACTTCTACGATGTGTCCGTCCGGATCGTAAAAGCGCACCACCCGCTGGCCCCAGCGGTGCTCCAGAGGCGGGTGGACGTAGGCGATGGGGAGCACCTCCAGCCGCGCCAGAAAACCGTCCATGTCCCCCTCCTCAAAATACAGTTCCCCCGTGTGGGTCCGGAAGGTCACGGGCTTTCCCCCGATAAATTCCCGCCAACTCTCCAGAGTCTGAAGGGCGACCCCCCCGCTCAGCACCACATTGGCCCCAAAATCCTGGACCACCTCCATCCCCAGGACCTCCCGGTAAAAGCGAAGGCTCTCCGCCAGATCCTTCACCGCGATCAGCGTACTGGTATATCTCATTTCTAACCCCTTCTTTCTTTTCCACTGTCTTACAACCTATCCCGCTCCCCCAAGCAGTCCTCCGCCGCCCGGGCCAGCTTCTCTCTGGTGAAGCTGATCATATAGAGTAGCCAGTCCCTTCCCACGTCATAGTAGAAGGTCTCCACATACCGGTGGAAGCAATATCCGTCCTTGTCCCTCTCCTCCAAAAGGTCGAAAATGTCGTCCTCCTCAAAATACTGCTGGTGGTCCATTTGGAAGGTCTTCACTGTGGAGATCCCACAGCTCCGAAACACGGCTTCCAGCTCCGACAGCCTTCCGTTTTCATAGACAGCCTCTATGTCATAAGCCACCGCCGGGAGCCCATCCACCTAATTCCGCAACGGGAACCAATAAGGCTGGGGCTGTCATCCCCGGCATATTTCTGGATGGCGGCCATCAGGGCTTTCTCCACCCGCTCATTTTTCACGCTGCCTCCCCTTTTCCCCATTTTGTCGTACGTCCGTGTGCCTTACATTTTATCACAAGTCCCCAACCTCTTCAATTTATTTTCTCCGAATGGAAAAAGAAGAGACAAACCAAAACTCGTCTCTTCCCTTTGAAGGGTTTATTTCAACGCAAACAAGGGCGTCCTTCATTGACTTTCCCTCTTTTGCATGTATAATGTGGAAGGGAGGAATCTTATATGAAAAAAATCAGCGCCATGATCCTCGCAATTCTCCTGATCGGCCTCTGCTGCAGCTGTGAAGAGAAAATCGAAGCTCCAGAAAACAGCGCGGCCCCTGAAACCGCTTTTCCTTCAAGCACATTCAGCGAAGAAGAAAAGTTGCTCCTGTCAAAAGGCGACGTGATCAAGGCCAACTCCTATACGGATTTGGACGGTGTGGAGTTTCTCTTTGACGGGACCTATTTTCAAATAACAAACACGCGCGAAAACGCTGTAACGATCCAGGCCAATGTATATGGAGCCAAAGCAGACGGGACTTATCAGTTTTTAGGCTGCCCCGCCTTCTATGGGATCGACTGGGAGCAATACGAAAAAGACAAATCGGAAAACGGCTGGGCATGGGAGGAAACAACGAATGAAGTCAGTCCGGGAGAAGTGCTCTGCGCCGCAATGACGAGCTTTTTCAGCGAGATGGACGTGGAGGAAGACGGATATTACGACATCAGTTTTGTGATCCACCCGGAAGAAAATGATCCCTGGGCAGAAAATCCGGAATCAGATGTTTTTAAGTTTCCAGCATAATACAAAAAAAGAAAGCGGCAGACCAAAGTCTGCCGCTTTTGTGTTGGCGTCACCTATCTTACCAGTCCGTCACCAGACAAGTATTGTCGGCAGGAACGAGCTTAACTTCCGTGTTCGGGATGGGAACGGGTGGAC
>CATJWI010000047.1 GCA_949744075.1 uncultured Eubacteriales bacterium
ACTGTGGGGGGGGGGCGGGCTCCCCCCTTTCCCCCTCCCCTGCCTTTTGGGGGAGGGGGAGGGCCCCCGCCTGCACCGCCTCCATCACCGCCCGGACCTCCCCCTCATTGTGGAGGTCCATTTTCTTCTCTTTCCCGTAGAACTGGGCGGTAAACTTGCCCCGGTTGGGCTTCACCCGCTCCAGGGCGGCCTCCAGGGTCCAGTATTCCTCCGGCCGAAAGGCCCGGATCTCCTCCTCCCGCTCGCAGACCAGCCGGGTGGCCACCGATTGGACCCGCCCGGCGGAGAGGCCCCGCTTGATCTTCTTCCACAGGAAGGGGGAAATTTGGTAGCCCACCACCCGGTCCAGCACCCGCCGGGCCTGCTGGGCGTCCACCAGGTCCATGTCGATCTGCCGGGGGGCGGCAATGGACTCATTGACCACCTTCTTGGTGATCTCATTGAAGGTGACCCGGTAGGTAGTGTCATCGGGCAGGCCCAGCAGCTCCTTCAAATGCCAGGAGATGGCCTCCCCCTCCCGGTCCGGGTCGGTGGCCAGGTAGACATACTCGCTCTTTTTGGCCGCCTTTTTCAGGTCGGAGATCACGTCCTCCTTCCCCTTGATAGGCTGGTAGTCCACGGCAAAGCCGTGGTCCACGTCCACCCCGATCTTGCTCTTAGGCAGGTCCCGGATATGGCCCATGCTGGCCTTCACCTCATAGCCGGGACCCAGGTATTTGGTGATGGTCTTGGCCTTGGCCGGGGACTCTACGATCACTAAGCTGTTCTTCATCTTGGTTGCCACGATATACCTCCGTGAGATGTTTTCGTCACGGCGTCAATAGTACTGCCGCGTAAAAGCGCTTACCGGGCCTCTCCTCCACCAAACCCCGGAGCTGGAGCATGGTGAGGGCGGACAGCACCCGGCGGGCGGGGATCTGGGCGGACTCGGCGATGTCGTCCGCCGTCAGGCTCCGCCGCTGGATACACAGCAGGATATCCCGCTCGTCGTCGGTAAAGGCTTCAGGGTCGTCTGATAAAGAAATATATGCCCGCTGAGAGGCCTTGTCAACCTCTTTTTCTGATTTTGGAGACAAAGGCGGGGACTTGGGTGCCGCCTCCAGCCGCTCCGCCACCTCGCTCTCCTCCATGGGCGGCAAGGGATTCGCCTGCCCGGGGAAGAGCGGTGAAAATTCCTCCAAAATATCCCCGGCCGAGAGGACCAGCTTGGCCTCTCCCCGCTGGATGAGCCGGTTGGTCCCCAGACTGGCCGGCGCCTGCATGGGCCCGGGAACGGCGAAGACCTCCCGGTTTTGCTCCAGGGCCAGCCGGGCGGTGATCAAGGCGCCGCTGGGCTCTCCCGCCTCCACCACCACGACGCCCATGGAAAGGCCGCTGATGATCCGGTTCCGAACGGGGAAATGGTGCCCCGCCGTCTCGGTCCCCGGCGGGTATTCGCTGATGAGGGTGCCCGCGGCGGCCACGTCCTGATAGAGCCAGCGGTGCTGCCAGGGATAGACCACGTCAATGCCGCCGCCTAAAACGCTGATGACCGTACCGCCCCCTTGGAGGGCCCCCTTCAACCCCGCGGCGTCGATGCCCTGGGCAATGCCGGACACCAGCACCGCCCCCGACCGGGCAAGCTCCAGACCCAGTTTGCCCGCCGCCGCTTCCCCATATGGAGTGCACTCCCGGGTGCCCACCATAGCCACCGCCAGACGGTCGTCCACGGCAGGGGGCTTACCCTTCCAGTAGAGCACACAGGGCGGGTCGTCGATCTGGGCCAGCCGCTCGGGGTAGTCGGCATCCTGGATGGTCATGATATGGATGCCCAGGCGCTCGCAATCCTCCAGGATCTGCTCCGCCCCGGCCAGGTTTTTGTCCTCCAGGCTCCGCCTTTTCGCCGCACTCAGACCCAGCAGCTCATATTCCTGCCCCTCGGCAAAGTAGACCGCCTCCGGGGTCCCGAACTGGGAGAGCAGCACCGAGCCCTCCCCCGGCTGAAAGCCCTTGCGAGTGGTGAGCCAAAGGAAATATTTCAAATTGGCCATGCCGCTCTCTCCCTTCTCTTTCTACTATTACGCACTCTGTAGGGCGGCGGCTCGCCCCCGCCGCCCAGCTGTCTCCCTCGCCGGCCAACTCTCTCCCCCATGTAGGGGCGGCTATCAGCCGCCACCCCCTTCCGTTCTCCCGCTACGCTCCGCCCCGATATCCCTCCCAAAGCACCACCGCCGCCGCCACAGCGGCGTTAAGCGACTCGCACCTATCCTCCATGGGGATCTTCAAAGTCCTCTCGCACAGGGAAAGCATCTCCTCCGAGATCCCCCTACCCTCGCTTCCGATGACCACGGCGGCCCCGCTCAGGCCCACCTCCCGCACATCTTCCGTATCCTCCCGCAGAGCGGTGGCATAGAGGGGAACGCCCGAGGCTTTCAGCAGCTCCGCCACCTCCCGCCGCTCTCCCCGCCACACTGGCAGGCGAAAGCAGGCCCCCATGGTGGAACGGACCACCTTGGGCCCGAAGGGGTCGGCACAGGGGCCTGTCAACAGCAGCCCCGCCGCCCCCAGGGCGTCGGCGGTGCGCCAGACGGTGCCCAGATTCCCTGGGTCCTGGACCCCGTCCAGCACCAGATAGCGGCCCAGGGGCAGCTTGTCCGGCAAAGCGGTGTCCGGCAACTTACAAGTGAACACCACCCCCTGGGGAGTTTCGGTGTCCGCCAGGGAGGAGAGGACCTGCGCCGGGGTCTCTACCCGGCGGGCGCAGGGATATTCCGGCATGGCCAGTCCGGCGGCGGTGACGATGGTATCCACTTCCGCCCTCCACCGCTCCGCCTCCTCCAGCAGCTTGGGCCCCTCGCAGACAAAAAGGCCCTGCTGCCGGCGAAAGGCATTGGAGGCGTTTAGCTTCCGTATTTTCTGAAACAGGGGATTTTGGCGGCTGGTAATGTTCTCCATTCACTTCACCTCATGCAGGCGGTTGATATCCTCACTACGCCCCACGGCCACCACGTTGTCCCCCTCCCCCAGCACGCACTGGGCCCCGGGGGCCACATCCAGGGTCCCGGGCCGCTCCGCCTTCCGTACGGCGATGATGTTCACCCGGAAGGCGTTGCGCACATCCAGTTCCCGGATGGTCTTCCCCTGCCAGGACTTGGGGGCGGCCAGCTCCACGATGCCGTAGTCCTCGGAAAACTCGATAAAATTCAGCACGCTGGAGGAGCTGAGCCCCTGGGCCACCTTCACCCCCATCTCGTGCTCGGGGAAGATGACCCGGTCGGCCCCGATCCTCTCCAGCACCCGCTGGTGCACATGGCTCTGGGCCTTGCAGACCACCTGCTTCAGCCCCAGCTCCTTCAAATTCAGGGTGATCAGGGCAGAGTTGCCCACGTCGCTGCCCATGGCCACTACGGCACAGTCAAAGTTCCGCACCCCCAGGGCGTTAAGGACGTTGATATCCCGGGCGTCCCCCACCACCGCATGGGTCACCTTGTCGGCCACCCGCTGCACCTTGGCCTCGTCGGTGTCCACCGCCAGTACCTCGTGGCCCAAAGCGGACAACTCTCTGGCAATGGCGGTGCCGAACCGACCCAGGCCGATCACAACAAAGCTCTTCATCCTGCAAACGCTCCTTTCAGCCGATCATCACGGGGAATTCGGGATATTTGATAGGAAGACTGTCCTTTTTCCGGTTCAAAAAGGCGATGGAGAAGGACAGCACCCCCACCCGCCCTGTATACATGAGGATTGCCAGCAAAGCCTGTACCGGCCGGGCCAACGTGGGCGTAATGCCGGTGGTCAGCCCTACGGTGCCCAGGGCAGAGGCCGTCTCAAAGGCCCCCTGAACAAAACTCACGTCGTGGGTAAGGGAGATAAGCATGGCCCCCGCCAAAAAGAGGGTCCCCACCACCAGGAACAGGGTCACGGCGTTCATACACCGCCGTATGGAAAGGCTCCGGCCCCGGAACACCACGCTCTCCCGCCCCCGCAGCCCGGTAATGACCACCATGGCCAGTACCCAGACCGTCACCGTCTTGATGCCGCCCGCCGTGGAGCCCGAGGACCCGCCGATGAGCATGAGGATACAGCTGAGGATCAGGGAG
This sequence comes from uncultured Eubacteriales bacterium, assembly GCA_949744075.1. Taxonomy (GTDB): domain Bacteria; phylum Bacillota; class Clostridia; order Oscillospirales; family Oscillospiraceae; genus Vermiculatibacterium. The sequence goes on from CATJWI010000047.1 coordinate 4,080, forward strand.
TGCTCCGTCATAGCCCCCTGGTCGATGACGTTGAACCCCGCGGTCCGTAGGGTCACTGACTGGAAGAAGGCGTTGAGCCACTTTTCCCCTCCGGTCATGGGCCCCAGGGTAGCGGGATTGCTCCCCTCCATCCCCAGGAAAAACAGAGTCCCTCCCAGGAGAAAAAAGGCGGTGAGTCCCAGCACCAGGCGGCTATAGAGGGTCAGTTTCTTCCAGCGCCGGTTTTCCAACAGGTCCTCCCACACGAAGAACCCCAGTCCGCCGATGACGATGAGAACAGCGGTGGCCAGCAGCACCAACGGGTCCTCCCCGAAAGCCGACAGGCTGGAATAGGCCCCGGTGTCCGCCCCCTGTAAGTCAAAGCCCGCGTTGCAGAAGGCGGAGACCGCATGAAACAGAGCGTGCCACAGTCCCCTGGCCAGTCCAAACCGCGGAACCATCCGAACAGAGAGCAGAGCGGCCCCCGCCAGTTCAAAAAAAGCAGTGCCCATCAAAGCGTGCCGGACCACCCGTACCACCCCGTCCAGATCGTTAAGGTTCAGGGTGGACATCATCAACAGCCGCTCGGAAAGCCCGATGCGCCGCCGGACGGCCAGGGAGATCAGGGTAATGACCGTCATAAACCCTAATCCCCCCAGCTGGATCATTACCAAGATAACTCCCTGTCCAAAGGGGGTCCAGGTGAGGGCTGTATCCGTCACCACCAGCCCGGTAACACAGGTGGCCGAGGTGGCGGTAAAAAAGGCGGTAAACAGCCCCTGGCTCTCCCCGGACCGGCTGGCCACCGGCAGGGCCAGCAGCAGGGTCCCCACCAAAATAATGGCGGCAAAGGACCCGGCCACCAGCCGGGTGGCGTGGATCTGCCGGGAGCGGATAAACCGGTCCTGCACCCAGCGGAAAAAGCGTTCCAGCAAAGCATGCGCTCCTTTCCAAAAAGAAGGGGAAAGGCATACCGGCGAGGGCTCTGCCGGTATGCCCGTCCAATAATCACATTATAGGGGCTTCATGGTGGGGAAAGCGATGACGTCCCGAATAGACTCCGCCCCGGTGAGCAGCATGACGCACCGGTCGATACCGATGCCCAGGCCGCCGGTGGGGGGCATGCCGTACTCCAGAGCCGTCAGGAAATCCTCGTCCATCATGCCCGCCTCGTCGTCCCCCTTGGCCCGGGCCTCCACTTCCTTCTGGAAGCGGGAGCGCTGGTCAATGGGGTCGTTGAGCTCGGAGAAGGCGTTGCCCATCTCCGAGTGGCAGATAAACAGCTCAAACCGTTCGGTGAGCCGGGGGTCCTTGGGACTCCGCTTAGCCAGAGGGGAGACGTCCACCGGGTGCATGGTGATGAAGGTGGGCTGGATCAGTTTCTCCTCCACCTTCTGGTCGAAGCACTCATAGAGGGCGTTGCCCCAGGTGGGCTCCTGGGTCTCAGGCAACTCCACCCCAATGCTCTTGGCGGCTTTGACGGCCTCCTCGTCGGAGGAGATGGCCATAAAGTCGATACCGCAGTACTCCTTCACCGCCTCATGCATGGGCAGCCTCCGCCAGCCGGGAGCCAGGGAGATCTTCTCCCCCAGC
>CATJWI010000048.1 GCA_949744075.1 uncultured Eubacteriales bacterium
CCGAACTCGCTCACCGGCCGGCCCTCAGCGGCGCGGACAATGCGGTTGGTCTTAGTGGCGATGAGGGACTGGTGGTTCAGGGTGAGGAGCAGAAAGGTCTCAATAAACTGGGCCTGAATGGCGGGGGCCCGGACAGTGAGGATGGGCTCCCGGGGGAAGATAGGGGTGCCCTCGGGCACCGCCCAGATATCGCCGGTGAACCGGAAATGGCTCAGATAGTCCAGAAACTCCTCACAGAAGCCGCCCTTGCTCCGCAGGTAGTCGATATCCGTCTGGTCAAAGTGGAGGTCCTCGATATAGTCGATGACCTGCTCCAGCCCAGCGGCGATGGCAAAGCCGCCTCCGTCGGGCACCGTGCGGAAAAACACGTCAAAGTAGCAGATCTGGTCTTTGACCCCCGTCTGAAAATAGCCGTTGCCCATGGTCAGCTGGTAAAAGTCGCAGAGCATGGTGTAGTTAAGATGCGGTTTCATGGCCTTTTGCCCCCCTTTATCGGTTGATAACGGTCATTTGCAGGGCCTCCATCAGGTCCAGGCACTTTTCGTGGAGGGCCGGGTCGGGCCCGGCGGTGCAGGCGGCGTCGATGAGGATCTCCGCCTCGGGCAGGGCGGCCTTGGCGACGACGGCGTTGGAGAGGACGCACATGTAGGACACCAGCCCCACCAGCTCCACCCGGTCGTACTCCTTCTCCTCCAGCCAGTTGCCCAACTCCAGAGAGGGGAAGGTGGCCTTGCGGATGGACACGTCCCCCGCCGTTGCGGTCTGGCCAGTCTCACCGTAAAGGGCCCAGCCGGCGGTGTCCTGGATGCAATGCGGGATGGGGAGCCTGCGGCCCTCCTGGGTGGAGAGGTAATTGGCGCGGTGGGTATCCATGGTGAAAGCCACATCATCTCCCGCCGAGCGGTATTGGGCAATCTTTCGGGCGATGAGGTCGTCCAGCTTCTCCGCCCCGGGGAAGCCCAGGGCGCCGTCCACGAAATCCACCTGATAGTCCACAACAAGAAGTAATTTTTTCATCTTATATGCCCCCAAGGAATCGAAAATGGCCTTGAATTTAAGGTATTATACCCCTTTTTTTCCAGAAAGGCAACTGTAGAGTTTACTTTTCTATCCAAGATCCGCCGGGAGATCTCTTCTTGACAAAAGTCTGATTTCGTACTATAATAGCGTTAATAAGTACGAAATCAGACTACTTGGAGGGAGACCCTATGGAAGAGATCGCCTATCGGGACTATGTGCAGCTAAACAAAGAGATGGACCGCGTCTACCACGAGATGGCGGTTCGGCTGGGGCTCTCGGACAGCGCCCTTGCCCTGCTGTTCACCCTGTGGGAGGAGGGGGACGGCCTCACCCCCAGCCAGCTCTATGCCGAGTGGTCCCTGAGCAAGCAGACGGGTCACTCCGCCCTGGCCTGGCTGGAGGACCGGGGGCTGGTCCGCCTGGAGCCCGGCAGAGGGGACCGCCGGAGCAAGGGGGTGAGCCTCACCCTCCGGGGCTACGACTACGCCCAGAGGACGGTGGCCCTGCTAGGCCGGGCGGAGGAGGCCGCCTTCGGGGCCCTGACCCAGGAGGAGCAGAAGACCCTGCTGGCCCTCACCGCAAAAATGTTATGTAAACTAAAAGAGGAGATGGCGGAGTGCGACCTTCCCGCCAAGGGGGAGATCTTATGAGAATACAACTGTCCGACCACTTCAACTATTCCACCCTGTTCCGCTTCACACTGCCCTCCATCGTTATGATGATCGTCACCTCGGTCTACTCGGTGGTGGACGGCCTGTTCGTGTCCAACCTGGTGGGAGACCGGGCCTTGGCGGCGGTGAATATCGTCTTTCCTCTCACCATGGTGGTGGGGGCCTTCGGCTTCATGCTGGGCACCGGCGGCAGCGCCGAGGTGGCCCGGGTCATGGGCATGGGGGAGGAAAAGAAGGCCAGGGAGTATTTCACCACCCTAGTGCTCACCGTCATCGCCGGAGGGGTGCTGCTCTCGGCGGGGTGCATTGCCTTCCTGCGGCCCCTGTGCGCCCTCTTCGGGGCCAACGAGGCGCTGATGGCCGACTGCCTCTCTTACGGCTACATCATGCTGGCCGGCACCCCCCTCTTCCTTCTCCAGACAAGTTTCCAGAGCTTCCTGGTGGCGGCGGAGCGGCCCAAGTTGGGGCTGATCCTGGCCGTGGGTTCGGGGCTGGCCAACATCGGCTTCGACTACCTCTTCATCGGTCCCTTGCACCTGGGCGTGGCGGGGGCCGCCTTGGGCACCGTGTCCAGCTACCTGGTGGGGGGGCTGGTGCCTCTGGTCTACTTCCTGGCCCCCAACAAAAGCCGCCTGCGGATGACCCGTACCCGCCTCTACCCCCGGATGCTGCTACGCAGCTGTGCCAACGGTTCCTCCGAGCTCATGACCAACGTGTCCACCTCCCTGGTCTCCGCCCTCTACAACCGCTGCCTCATGTCCATCGCCGGGGAGCAGGGGGTAGCCGCCCTCAGCGTCATCATGTATGTGAACTTCGTCTTCGCCGCCGCTCTCATCGGCTTCACCATGGGGGTGGCCCCGGTGTTCAGCTTCCAGTACGGCGCGGGGGACCGGGGGGAGCTGCGGAGCCTGTTCTCCAAGAGCACCCGGGTCATCGCCGCCCTGTCCCTGGCCATGGTGGCGGCGTCCCAGCTGCTGGCCGGGCCCCTGGCCGCCCTCTTCGTGGGCTACGACCCGGGGCTGAAGGCCATGACGGAGTGGGGCTTCCGTATCTTTGCCCTCAGTTTTCTGTGCAACGGCTGGAATATTTTCGGCTCCGGCTTCTTCACCGCCTTGGGGGACGGGAAGACCTCCGCCATCCTCTCCTTCCTGCGGACCCTGCTGTTCCAGTGCGGCGCCATCTGGCTGTTGCCCCGGCTGTTCGAGCTCAACGGCGTGTGGTGGGCCACGGTAGCGGCGGAAGGCGGGGCGCTGATGGTGACGTTATGGTATTTTTGGCACAAGCGGGAGAAATACCATTATGCCTGAGGCGGGGAACATTGCGGAACCGGGGTTTTCTCGGTAGAGAAAGCCTCGCGGCGGGTTGAGGCGGCCCGCCCTACGGTTTGATCCGCCCAGGCGGCGTGAGGTGCAGCGAACCACTTGAAGGTTACGCTGTTATCAGCGGCAGCGGCGCAAGAGGTACCACGGGTCGCCTTGAGGAAGCCACCGGTCGTTAGCGCGATATCCAAAAGGGCTGCAGCCGAGGGATAGCCTTACAGCGTAGGGGTTCTCTGCGGTTGTACCGTACCTCGTTGTTTATCCTGCTGGTCTGACGCTCTTAAAAGTCCGGAATCCAAAACCGCTTTTAAGCGGTTTTACCCGCAAGGAGTACGCCCCATCCGTAAGCGGCAAAGCCGCCAACGGCCAGGCTGTGGCCCCGGCCGGACAGGCCGAAAAAAGTTTATATCATACGAGCCCCCTACCAATGGCGCGCCGAGGGGGTCGCGCCCTACAAAGACCGAATGTTCTCCGGTACGAATGAGTGGATATCATCCACCCGTTCGGAACCGTACCATTCACGAAACCATGGGCAACCCTCCCGCGGTTCCGGCTATCCTTGCTTTTTCTCTGTTAATTTTTCCAAAACTGTGGTATCCTCTTGAAAGAAAAGATTCTCTCGCGAGGTGAAGGATATGGACCAAGCATTACGGCGGGACGCCGACCGGATCATTGCCTCCAGCCTGAAGGCCGTGCTCCCTGACGAGGCGGTGGAGCGGGCCCTGAAGGACTATGTGCCCATGGGCGGCAGGACGGTGCTGGTCTCGGTGGGCAAGGCGGCCTGGCAGATGGCCAGGGCGGCGGTGGAGGCCCTGGGCCATGTGGATGCCGGGCTGGTGATCACCAAGTACGGCCATGTTTTGGGGGACCTGCCCGGCCTTACCTGCCGGGAGGCGGGCCACCCGGTGCCCGACGAAAACAGCTTTTCCACCACCCGGGAGGCCCTGGATTTGGTGTCCGGCCTTACGGAGAGGGATACTGTGCTCTTCCTCCTCTCCGGCGGCGGCAGCGCCCTGTTTGAGCAGCCCCTGATCCCCGGGGAGGAGTTGCAGGACATCACCCGGCAGCTGCTGGCCTGCGGGGCGGACATCGTGGAGATGAACACCATCCGCAAGCGGCTCTCTGCCGTGAAGGGAGGGCGGTTTGCCCAGGCCTGCGCCCCCGCCCGGGTGTTCAGCATCGTCCTCAGCGATATTTTGGGGGACCCCTTGGACATGATCGCCAGCGGCCCAGCCTATCCTGACGCCTCCACCTGCGCCCAGGCTTTGGCCCTGGTGAAAAAGTATGATCTGTCGTTTGGCGACAGGGCCATGGAGCTGCTGGGCCGGGAGACGCCCAAGACCCTGGACAACGTGACCACCCTCATCACCGGTTCCGTCCGGGAGCTGTGTGCCGCGGCGGCCAGGGAGTGCGAGGCTCTGGGCTATACCCCTGTTCTCCTCACCGACCAGCTCACCTGTGAGGCCAGGGACGCCGGGGACTTCCTGGCCAGCATTTTGAGGACCCAGGCTCAGGGGGATCGGCCGCTGGCCTATATTGTCGGCGGGGAGACGGTGGTCCACCTAATGGGCAAGGGCCGGGGCGGACGGAACCAGGAACTGGCCCTGGCGGCGGCCCCCGGCATTGCGGGCATCCCCGGCGCGGCGGTATTTTCGGTGGGCAGTGATGGCACCGACGGTCCCACCGACGCCGCCGGGGGCTATGTGGACTACCAGAGCCTCCGGGAGCTGGAGGAGAAAGGCCAGGACGTGTTTGCCGCCCTGGCCAACAATGACGCCTACCACGCTCTCCGGGCGGTGGGCGGCCTCATCATGACCGGACCCACCGGTACCAACGTTAACGATGTGGCTGTGGCCCTGCTGCGAAAATAACTCTGCCCAGGTGTAAAAACCGCTCCCCGGCATATGCCGGGGAGCGGTTTTTCGGAGAAGGCCTGATTTCATCTCAATGTAGATGCCTTTTTCTCTCGTCTGATCAGTTTTCAACACGCAATTTGAGTTATCCGATGGGCGTTGGCCCCATGGCGTCGTGGAGCTCTCGGCTTACCGCCGCATTGAACAGCCGCACAGCGTAGTCGTGAAGGGTATCCAGGTCCCCAGCGATGCGCTGGGCGGCGATCTCCTTGTCCACCACGGAAAAATCTCCGTCCAGAATGAACTTGGGCTCCGGGTCCTTTTTGCCGTCCCCTAAGAGCCCCGGGCCGGCATGGAGCTTCATCCGCCGCTGCTCCCCCAGGCTCAGCTCCACGTCCAGGGAGCACTTGGAGGTCAGAGCCTCGTCCACGTCGGGCTCGGACAATACCCCGATGAAGGGGGCGTTGATCAGGTCGTCCCACAGTTCCCCCTCCAGGCCCAGGCGCTTGCGGGAGAAGGCGTTGACATAGCGAAGGCCAATGCGCTCAAAGAAAGCGGGGTGGTAGATCTGGATGAAGAGGGCCAGCACCTTGTCCAGCTTCTGGGCAAAGTCCTCCCAGGCACCATAGCGCAGAGTGGACAGGGCCACGAAGTTCTGGGTCAGGTTGATCTTCCACAGCCCGTCGGTGGAGATAAAGTTATAGTTGGTCACCGGGGGCTTGCGCTGGATCTGGGGCTGGGGGGCGTTGGGGTTGGTGATCTGGATGGGCTGCTGCTCCTGCCGGGCCACATACCGGGGGAAGTCGGCGCGCACCGCCTCCTGAAACTGGGCCGGCTCGGTGGAGCCAATGGACAGGATGGTGGGAAAGCGCAGCTGGCAAATGACCTCGATGAGAGGGGAGTTGACATAGGAATAGCGGGAATTGTCCGAAAACAGCATGGGGATGCTCCTTCCATTTTAGGATAGATATCTGTATTGTACCCTTCCAGAGGGAAAAAGTCAAAGAAGTTCAGGGGGGAAAGGATCAAAATATCTGAAAGGTGGAAAAATGCATCCGGTATTTGTTTAGTTGGTCAGAAACGCATTTGGTCTTTGTAGGGGCGGATAGTATCCGCCCGGGGCGTGGAGGGAAGGAACAACGCACCGGGCGAGCACAGCTCGCCCCTACACACAAGGGAAGGGTACAAGTGGTTTGTTGCTTACACGCACC
>CATJWI010000049.1 GCA_949744075.1 uncultured Eubacteriales bacterium
GCTGGGCAAACCAAAAACACCAATCAGCAAAAAGGGATCCCACACCAAAATATCCCCCAACCTCCCCCAGAAAGGAGCCCCCATGCCCATCCCCCTCCCCACCTTCTCCGCCTGGTTCACCACCATCGTCCGCTTCCTCTTCCCGGTGCTGGCCCTGGCCATCCTGATAGGGACTATCCGCTCCCTCCTCACGGTGCCCCACCTCCCCGAGGTGTGGGCCTACCTCTCCCTGCCCAACGGAGCCAACACCCCCCTCACCCACTGGGAGAACATCCTGGGCCGCTCCCCCGCCGCTGACGTGATCCTGGAATACCCCACCATCTCCCGCCAGCACGCCGCCCTCATCCGGGACCCCCACGACCACTGGACGGTCTACGACCTGGCCTCCAAGGGTGGCATCCTTGTCAACGGCAAGCCGGTGGCCCAAAACGCCCCCCTCTCCTATGGCGACGTTCTTTCTCTGGGGGGCGTGGAGACCGTCCTTCTCCCCCTCTCCCCGGAGGAGAAGGCCCAGCGCCGCACTGAACGGAAGAAAGCCCGTCCCGCCTCCCCCTGGCGGAGCCTAGTGCTTTTGACTCTCTTCCAGCTTCTTACCGGCATCCAGCTCACTCTCTCCGAGGGTGCCAACGCCACCCCCGCCCTCCCCGTCACCTTCCTGGCCCTGAGCCTTCTCATGTGGTCCTACTTCCTGACCCTCCGTGCCCTGCGCCGGGTGGGTTTCGAGATGGAGCTCATAGCCTTCTTCCTCTCCACCCTCTCCCTGGCAGTGGTGGCCTCCTCCAACACCCCCGCCCTGCCCAAACAATTCCTCTGCGTGGTGCTGGGCCTGGTGCTCTTCCTGGTGCTGGGGGTCTTCCTCCGGGACCTGGAACGGGTGAAAAAACTCCGCTGGCCCATGGCGGCCCTGGCGGTGGCTCTCTTAGCCCTCACCCTGGTCCTGGGCAGCCGCCGCTTCGGGGCCACCAACTGGATCTCCATCGCCGGCATCTCAGTCCAGCCCTCGGAGCTGGCCAAGCTCTGCTACATCTTCGCCGGCTCGGCCACACTGGACCGCCTGTTCCGCAAGCGGAATCTGACCCTCTTTATAGTCCTCACCGGTGCCTGCCTGGGCTGCCTGGCCCTCATGAGCGACTTCGGCACCGCCGCCGTCTTCTTCGTCACCTTCCTGGTCATCGCCTACCTCCGCTCCGGTGACTGGGCCACCCTAAGCCTTATCACTGGCGCCGCCGGGGCGGGCGTACTGCTTATCCTCAGCGTCAAGCCCTATATCTTAAACCGTTTCGCCTCCTGGGGCCACGCCTGGGAGAACACCACCGCCGGAGCGGGCTACCAGCAGTCCCGTGCCATGTCGGCGGCGGCCTCCGGCGGCCTCATCGGCGTAGGCCCCGGGGAGGGCTGGCTCCACCGGGTGGGGGCGGGAGACACCGACCTGGTCTTTGGCATGCTCTGCGAGGAGTGGGGTCTGCTCATCGCCCTCTTAGCAGTGTTCTCCATCATCACCCTGGCCGTCTTCGCCGTCCGCTCCTGCGGCACCGGCCGCTCCAGCTTCTACACCATCGCCGCCTGCGCCGCCACCTCCCTGCTGGTCTTCCAGACCTGCCTCAACGTCTTCGGCTGCATGGACCTATTACCCATGACGGGGGTCACCTTCCCCTTCGTCTCCAACGGCGGCACCTCCATGCTGGCCTCCTGGGGCCTCCTGGCCTTCCTGAAGGCCACCGACACCCGCCAGAACGCCAGCTTCGCCATCCGCCTGTCCACCAAGAGGGAGGACCACTCCGGGGCCCACCTGGCCCCCAAGCCCGCCCCCCAGGCAGAGGAGGAGGTGAGAGAGGATGCGTAAGATCGAACAGCGCTCGGCGGTCTGCCTGCTCCTCTGTGCCGCCCTTCTCCTGGGCTCCATCCTCTTCACCGTCCAATTTCTGGTCCACGGCGGCCAGTGGGCCGCCTTCTCCGCCAACCGCCACCTCTACAACAGCCAGGGCCAGCTGTCGGTGGGCCGTGTCCTGGACCGGGACGGGGATATTTTAAGTTATGTAAACCAAGAGGGCCAGCGGACCTACTACGAAAATCCCCTGGTCCGCCGGGCCACCCTTCACGCCGTAGGGGACGCCCAGGGCAAGGTGGGTGCCGGGGCCCTCACCGCCTTCGCCCACCGCCTCTCGGGCTACGACCTCCTCACCGGGACCTACTCCCCCCTGGGGGCGGGCAACGACCTGTACCTCACCCTGGATGCCTACCTCAACTACGTGGCCCACCAGGCCATGAACGGGCGAAAGGGCACGGTGGCGGTCTACAACTACCAGACGGGGGAGATCCTCTGTATGTACTCCGCCCCCAACTTCGACCCCGCCGATCCCCCGGTCATCGACCCTGACGACCCGGCCTTTGACGGAATTTATGTAAACCGCTTTCTCCAGTCCACCTATCCCCCCGGCTCGGTCTTCAAGCTGGTGACCCTCTCCGCCGCCATTGAGCACCTCCCCGACTGGGACACCCGGATCTTCACCTGTACCGGCTCCACCTCAGTGGGCGGAGAGGCCATCACCTGCCCCCACCCCCACGGGGACCTGACGGCGGAGAGCGCCCTGGCCTGCTCCTGCAACGGCTTCTTCGCCACCCTGGCCGCCGAGCTGGGCCCCGACATACTGTCCCAATACGCCCGCCAGGCGGGCCTCACCACCAGCTACACCGTCAGCGGCCTCCGCACCGCCAAGGGCTCTATCGACCTCACTGGGGCCACCGAGGGAGAGCTGGGCTGGGCCGGGGTGGGCCAGCACAAGGACCTGGTGAACCCCTGCACCCTGCTGGTCTACATGGGTGCCATCGCCCGGGGCGGCGACGCCGCCATCCCCCAGCTGATCCTAAAGACCCGCTCCCCCCTGGACCTCCCTCTCAGCTTCTACCTGAAGAAAAAGACAGGCCCTCTCATCGCCCCCTCCACTGCCGCCATCCTGGCGGACCTGATGTCCAACAACGTCCAGACCACCTACAACGCCGACCGCTTCCCCGACATAGACCTCTGCGCCAAATCAGGCACGGCGGAGGTAGGCGGCCAGGCCCCCCACGCCTGGTTCGCCGGCTTCTCTCAGAACCCCTCCACCCCCTACGCCTTTGTCACCCTCATCGAAAACGGCGGCAGCGGCTCTGACGCCGCCGGCACCGTCACCGCCGCGGTCCTCCAGGCGCTGGTGGAAGGGAAAAATGAAAAGTGAAAAAGCCAGGCCAGGCCACGTCCTACTTCCCCGCCATTGCGAGGGCCCAAAAGGCCTGGGGAAATCTGTTCTTCTTTCTTGCGGAGGCGCTACCACGTTTAGCCCTCCTGGTTTCTACATTGCAAACTGGGATTCCCGAAAGACCGCTTTTGCTGCCAAAATCGGCCTCTCGGACTCTCCCGAAAACCACCAGGGAGGGGGGCTTTCGATGCCCCCCTCCCTGGACCTTCCCCTATCGACCAAAGAGAGGGTCCCCCTCCCTTTGGATTCCTACCCCGGACGTATGGGGATCGCTATTCGTGGTCCTTCTTA
>CATJWI010000050.1 GCA_949744075.1 uncultured Eubacteriales bacterium
AGGCCCTCCCTTTGGTGGTTTTCTGGAGGGTCCGGGAGGGCTCTTTTGGCAGCAAAAGAGTCCTCCCGGGCTTCCCAGTTCACAATGTAGAAACCAGGATGGCTAAACGTGGTAGCGCGTCCGCAAGAAAGAAGACCGGATCACCACGGGCTTTTGGGCCCTCACAATGGAGGAGAAGGGGCGGGTGGTTTGTGGGCGTCGCTATGGGATATGGGGGATTATACCACTTTGGGGGGTGGGGGGCAAGAGGGGTGGTTTGACAGGAAAGAGGTTATTGGGTAAAATAGAGGGGAATTTCTTTGGAAAAGGGAGGGACGGTCTTGAGTTTTTTGTCCCTGAGCTATTTTGTCTTCTTTCCGGTGGTGGCGGCAGTTTACTTCCTCTTGCCTTGGCGGGGGAGGAATGTTTGGCTGCTGGGGTGCAGCTGGTTTTTCTACCTGTGCGCCGGAAGGGAGTATTTTCTGTTTTTGCTGGCTACGGCGACGCTGACCTATTTTGCCGCCCGGGCCTTGGAGAAGGGGAAACAGAAGGGGCTTTTGGTGGGGATGCTGGGCCTTTTTGTGGGGGCGCTGTTCCTGTTCAAATACCTGAATTTTGGGGCTTCTCTCCTTACCCGGGCGCTGGGGGCTGTGGGGCTGGACTGGGCGCCGGTGGTGCCCCAATTGCTGCTGCCGGCGGGGATCTCCTTTTACTTCTTTGCTGCTATGGGCTACCTTATCGACGTGTACCGGGGGGAGCAGGAGGCGGAGAGGAGCTTTGTGAAGTGCGCCCTGTTTTTGTCCTTTTTCCCCTATTTGCTCTCCGGGCCCATTGGGCGGGCGGGGAAGCTGCTGCCTCAGTTTAATAGTTTACATAAATTTAATTATGTTAACTTGAGGGAGGGGCTGTTCCGGTTTTTGTGGGGGGCCTTCAAGAAGCTGGTGCTGGCTGACCGGCTGGCGGTGGTGGTGGATACGGTATTCGCCGCGCCGGAGTCCTTTGGGGCCATTCAGGTCGTGGCGGCCGCCTGCGCTTTTTCCGTTCAGATCTACTGCGATTTTTCCGCCTATTCCGATATGGCGGTGGGGTCGGCCCGGGTCATGGGGTTTACCCTGACGGAGAATTTCCGCACCCCTTATTTTGCCCGGTCTATCGGGGAATTTTGGCGGCGGTGGCATATTTCGCTGTCCACCTGGTTCCGGGACTACCTCTATATTCCCCTGGGGGGAAGCCGGAGGGGGACGGGGCGGAAGTATGTCAATCTGCTCATCGTCTTTGCCGTCAGCGGGCTGTGGCATGGGGCGGCGTTATCCTTTGTGGTGTGGGGGCTGCTGAATGGGGTCTATCAGGTGGTGGGTGGCCTCACGGAGCCCCTCCGGGCCAAGGTCCGGGCTGTCCTCCATTTGGGGGAGGACAGCAAAGTCACTGTCCTCTGGCAGATGGGGTGTGTTTTCGCGCTGGCCACCGTGGCCTGGGTGTTTTTTGAGGCCGGGTCGGTGGGGACCGGGCTGGCGGTGCTTCGGAATATGGTGAAGCCGGTGCTCTGGGACGTGGGGGGACTTACCGCCATGGGCATGGGGCGGAAGGAGTTTTTGGTGGCCGGGGTGGGCTTTCTCCTGATGACGGGAGTGGACGCCTGGAGCCAGAAGACCGACCCCGCCCGGCGGGTGGCCGGGGCGCCCCGGTGGGTGCGGTGGTGCGTCTATCTGGGGCTTTTGATGACGGTGGTCATTTTTGGCAGCTATGGGACGGGGTATGATGCCCAGTCCTTCATCTACGGGCAGTTTTGAGGAGGGGCGAGATGAAAAAGACTTGGAAGGAGCCCCTGTGGTGTGTGGCCTTTGTGCTCACCGCCGCCCTGCTGCTCCACTTTGCCGGTGCCGTGCTGCGGCCGGCCCACACCGATTATGGGTCCACCTGGGATGCCTATCTCTGCGAGCCGGAGGATTCCATCGACGTGCTGTTTTTGGGCTCCTCCTACGCATATTGCGATTGGAGCCCGGCGGCGATGTACGCCGGGAGCGGGCTTACGGGGTATGTGATGGGGGGCAGTGAGCAGACTCCCGCCATCACCTATTGGTACCTGAAGGAGGCGCTGGAGACCCAGAGCCCCTCGGTGGTGGTGATGGAGGCAAGCTCCCTGTTTTTTGACCGGTACCAGAACTATACCCAGATCAACATCGGGTATATGCCCTGGGGGATGAACCGGGTCCGGGCTATTTTGGAGTGCGCCGAGCCGGAAAATAGGCTGGGGTTGTTTTTTGACCTCTATTTTTACCACGACCGGTGGAAGGAGCTGACTTTGGGGGACATCAAAAAGGCGGTGGTCCCGCCCCAGGCGGATGGACTCAAGGGCCACACGGCGGTGGACCAGGTGTTTGAGGGGACGGAGGGGGGGCCCTTCCTCTCGGGGATGCGGCAGAGCGAGGAGGTCTATGGACAGAACCTGGAGGACTTTGCCCGGATCGCCCGGCTGTGTACCGACCAGGATATCGATCTCATCGTCACGGTGAATCCTACCTACAGCCAGTATACCCCGGAGGTCTATGAGCGGCTGGCCCGGGACGTGATGGTGACCCGGAATGTGCGGTTTGTGAACTGGGCGGACAGCTTTGAGGAGATCGGGCTGGACCCCGCGGTGCACCTTTACGACGGGGGACATTTAAACCAGGCGGGGGCGGAGATCTTCTCCCGGTACACGGGGGAGTATCTGCTGTCCCTGGGGTATACGCCCAGGGAGCAGAGCGGGGAGAACCGGGCGGCCTGGGAGGCGGCAGCGGGAAACTGAAAGAGAAGAACGAGCCGCGGGGTACGGTGTACCCCGCGGCTTGGTTTTACCCGAAGGACCGGGCGGTCGAATAATTGGGGCGGTGGGTGCGTATCTTATGGACAGGTGATGAAAGATGAAGACCGGTCTATGGAAGCGGTATGGGGCTTGGATCCTTTTGACGGAGGCGGTGGGCGGACTGTCCGGCTGGCTGACCCGGGAGGGGATGGAGTTCTATAAGGCGGCGGTGAAAAAGCCGCCCCTGTCGCCGCCCAGCGTGGTGTTTCCCATTGTGTGGACGGTCCTCTTTGCCCTGATGGGCATTGGGGCCGCGCGGGTCTGGGGGGCGGAGGCCTCCCCCGGGCGGTCCCGGGGGCTGGGGTTGTTTTTTGTCCAGCTGTTCTTCAACTTCTGCTGGAGCTTTTTGTTTTTTCAGTTCCGGAGCTTTGGCTTCGCGCTGCTCTGGCTGGCAGTCCTGTGGGGGCTCATTTTGTGGATGACGCTGACCTTTCACAGGGTGGATGGGCCAGCGGGGTGGATGCAGGCGCCCTACCTGCTTTGGGTGGCCTTTGCGGCCTACCTGAATTTCGGGGTTTGGAGGCTGAACTGAGGAAGGAAGCAGCAAACGGGAGGGCCCTTTTGGGGGCCCTCCCGTTTTGGGTTTGCGCTCAGTTGAAATTGTACTGGGTGACGATCTTCTCCCGGCCGGTGGCGCAGTCGGTGAAGTACTCGTAGAGGCTGATGCCCAGGAAGGAGCCGGAGATGTTCCACAGGTTGTCGTAGCCCATGCCCTGGAGGGCCATGATGGCGTTGTAGCTGCGCTGGCTGGAGCGGCAGTGGAGATAGACCGGGCGGTCCCTGGGGATCTCGTTGGCTCGGGAACGGAGCTGGCTCAGGGGGATGTTCACCGCGTTCACCAGGTGGCCGGCGGCGTACTCGTTCTCCTCCCGGACGTCCACGATGAAGGCATTTTCCTCCACCAGTCTCCGCACGGCGGAGACTGGGACCTGGCGGAAGCGGCCCTCCAGCAGGTTCTGGCCCACCAGGGCGGCGAAGTTCACCACGTCCTTGGCGGTGCCGAAGAGGGGGGCGTAGCACAGCTCCAGTTCCTTCAGGTCCTCCAGGTCGGCCCCCATGGTGATCATGGCGGCGATCACGTCCACCCGCTTATCCACGTTGCCTTTGCCGATGGCCTGGGCCCCCAGGATGCGGCCGGTGGGGTACTCGAAGAGGAGCTTGAAGTGGACGGGGGTGTTCCCCGGCATCAGGCTCACCTTATCGTTGGGGATGATGTACACAAAGTCGTAGGGGATGCCGGCGGCCTGGGCGGTCTTCTCGTTGAGGCCGGTGCAGGCGGCCTTCAGGTCGAAGATTTTGACCACCGAGGAGCCGATGACTCCCAGGTTCCGGTGGCTACGGCCATACATGGCGTCCGCTGCGCCACGGGCCTGGCGCTGGGCGGGGCCGGCCAGGGGGAGGCGGGCGGCCTTATGGGTCAGGCGGTGGTAGACCTCCACCGCATCGCCCACAGCGTAGATGTGGGGATCGTTGGTGCGGAAGTCCCGGTCCACCTTGATGCCCCCGGTCTCGCCGATGTCCAGGCCGGCGGCCTTGGCCAGGGCGGTCTCGGGGACCACGCCGATGGCCATGACCACCGCCCCCGCCGGGGCGGTCTTGCCCGAGGCCAGGACTACGTGGTCGGGGCAGATCTCCTTCAGGCCGTCGCCCAGCAGCAGGTCCACGCCCTTGTCTTTCATCTCCTTGTGGAGGAGCTGGACCATGTCCTGGTCAAAGGGGGCCATGATCTGGCCGGCCGCCTCGATGAGGGTCACGTGCTTGCCGGCCATTTGGAGGTTTTCCGCCACCTCCACGCCGATGAAGCCGCCGCCCACCACCGCCACGTCCTGGATGTCCTTGGCGTCTATGTAGGTCTTCAGGGCCACGATGTCCTCCACGTTGCGGACGGTGAAGACGTTCTCCCCGTGGACGCCGGCGATGCTGCCGGGGAGGATGGGGTTGGCGCCGGGGGAGAGGACCAGCTCGTCATAGCTCTCCTCGTAAGTTTCGCCGGTGTCCAGGTTTTTGACTGTCACCTTTTTGCCGGCGCGGTCAATGGCGATGACCTCGCTCTTTACCCGGGCGTCAATGTTGTACTGCCTTTGGAATTTGGCGGGGTCCATGAGCACCAGGGAGCCGCTCTTGGCCACTACGCCGCTGAGATAGAAGGGAAGGGCGCAGTTGGAAAAGGACACGTTGTGGCCGCGCTCGAACATGACCACCTGGGCGCTCTCGTCCAGACGGCGCACCCGGGCGGCCACCGACGCGCCGCCGGCCACACCGCCCACTACCACTACTTTTTTGGGCATATCGTTACCTCCTGTCGTTTGGGGTCACTTGCCGGCCAGGTTCTCCCGGTAGGGGAGCATCTCGGCCTCCTCCTGGGGCATCTGAAGGTAGCGGCAGGCCAGGGCGGCGGCGCCGCCGATCATTTTCAGGCAGCCCACCTTCCGCTCCTTGCTGTGGAACT
>CATJWI010000051.1 GCA_949744075.1 uncultured Eubacteriales bacterium
GGGGGTGGGGTCGATCTTGAAGTCGCCGGTGTGGACGCACACGCCCACCGGAGTGCGGATGGCGAAGGCCACCGCGTCAGCGATGGAATGGTTCACGTGGATGAACTCCACAGTAAACCGCCCTGCCTTCACCGTCTCCCCCGCCTCGCAGGTGATGAGCTTGGTCTTGTTTGCCAGGTGGTGCTCCTCTAGCTTGAGCCGAACGAGGCCGGCGGACATGCGGGTGGCGTAGACGGGGACGTTCAGCTCCCGCAGCAGGTAGGGAAGAGATCCGATGTGGTCCTCATGGCCGTGGGTGATAAAGACGCCCCGGATCTTCTCCCGGTTTTTGATGAGGTAGGTAAAGTCGGGAATGACCACGTCGATGCCGTACATATCGTCGTCGGGAAAGCCCATGCCGGCGTCCACCACGATCATGTCGCCGCCGTACTCATAGACGGTCATGTTCTTGCCGATCTCATTGAGGCCGCCCAGAGAGATGATTTTCAATTTTTCTGCCATATGTTTTTGATACACTCCTTTAAGTCGTACAGGTCTTGGTTGGTATGTAGACCGGAGGAGCGGCTGTAAGCATGCCAAAATCGGGCCAGAGGACCGTCCGGTGCTGCCCGGCCCTGTATCGCCGGACAGAGAGACGGCCCCTCGCCTGAGGGCTTCTCCGATTTGAAATTGTGCTTATTTTTCAGCGTCCGCGGGACGCATAAAGCCAACTGGAAAAGAACACGGTTAGGATAGTATACCACAAATCGGTGGGAATGTATACCATTTTTTGAATGGAGCGGGTAAAATCAAAAAAAGAGCGGGGCGCAAAGGGGCGGAAAGCCCATTTCCACAGGCCCATTTCCGCCCCCACGCCCCCGCTCCCTTTCGTATTTTTTTCTTCAACGGCCGTCCTTTTCTTCGTCCATCCGTTTCAGCTCCTTCTCCCACACGCCGCACAGCTCCTCCGCCGCCTCCATGTCGGCGGCTTCGGCAATGACCCGGAGGGTGGAGCGGCCGCTGGCAGGTACCAGGTAAACCCAACCGGACCCGGTCTGGAGGCGGATGCCCTCCCCCTGCTCTCGGGCCTCGGGGTAGGCGGAACGGGCAGCCCCCATCACCCTGCCCCGGCCGGAACGGACGGGCACCTCCCGGCGGAGAGTGGCAAAGGCGGGGGCGGTCTTATCCAGGCTGCGGAGAGTCTCCCCCGTCAGGGACATCCGGGCGCACAGGCGGCAGGCGGCAAAAATGCCGTCCCACATCCAGGGCTGCTCCTGCCACAGCGCCTCGGCCTCCAGGCCGTCCCGGCCCAGGCGCAGGACCTGTCCGCCGCTCCGGCGGGCCAGGTCCTCCGCGGCGGCGGGGGCCCAGGGGGGCAGCACCGCCCGGCCTCCCCCCTGCTCCAGCTCCACCTGGGTCAGCAGCACCAGCAGCCGCTCCGGGGGCAGCAGCTTCCCCTCCTCGTCCCAGGCAGTGAGGCGGAAGCCGCCCCAGTCGGCGGAAAAGGTGGGGGCTCCCCGGCCCGCCCCCCGGCGGACCCGGCAGCCCAAGGCGGTGAGAGCGGAGGCCAGCAGGTCATTGGCCCCCTCCCCCCGCTCCACCTGGACCTCCAAGGTACGGCGGGGCAGGTCGGACAGTCTGCAGCGGCGGGCAGCCTCCCCGGTATAGCCCGGGCGAACGCCGGCCACCGTCTCGAACCGGCCCACCCGCACCGCCGGGACCCGGGTGGTCTCCCCCCGGAGGAGGGCTCCCTCCAGTTTCCGCTGCCAGGCCCGGTCCGGCCCCAAGCCCTGTGGGCCAAAGAGCCGCAGCTCGGCGGTATCCCCATCTTGCTGGATAAAGAGAGTGGCGGGCAGGCGGTCGTAGCGGCCCAGCCAGGCCGCTGCCGAGGCACAGGCCGCGTCGCCGATCAGGGCGGTACCCCCGGCGGAGGTAACGCCGCAGCCCAGGGCCCGGCTCAGCATGCCGGCCCCGCTGCCTCCGGCCCAGCCAAGGCCCACCTTTCCCTTCTCCCCCAGGAGGGCTCCCAGGGCCAGCATGGCCTCTCCGGTCAACTCCTCCCCGATGGTCCCCCGAATGGCCCCGCCGGCGGTGAAACGCAGAGGCTCCGGCTGCCCGGCGGTGACTTGGGAGGCGGCGGCCTTCCCCCCCTCGGGGACCCGGCGGCTGGGCCACAGCTTGACCCCCGGAGCCACGATGGCCTCGGCCCCTACCACAGCCCCTTCTCCCAGAACACAGCCGGGGCTCACCATGGCCCGGCTGTGGACGGCGGCGTTTTTGCACAGGATGGCCCCCGACACCTCGGCCCCTTCCCCCACGGAGGCGCCCAGAAGCACCGAACGCTCCACCAGCGCCCCCGTCTCCACGGTGGAGCCGGGGCCGATGACAGCATAGGGCCCCACGGTGCAGCCCCGGGCCAGGACGGCCCCCGCCCCGATCCAGCAGGGGCGGCGAAGCTCCACTCCCTGGGGAGCGGGCCCCCGGTCCTCCTCCAGGTCCAGCTGCACCTTGCCTGTGAGGGCATCGGCGGTACAGTCCAGATAGGCAGCGCAGTCCCCCATGTCCTGCCAGTAGCCCGGCAACTCCCAGCCGTAGAGGGGCTCCCCCTGCTCCAGTAGCTTGGGGAACAGCTCTTTGCCGAAGTCGTACTCCCCTTGGGGCACCTGGTCCATAGCCCTGCGGGAGAGGACATAGAGCCCGGTGTTCACCAACTCGGTGTCCACCTGGCCCCAGCCCGGCTTCTCCACAAATCCCAGTACCCGCCCGTCCTCGTCGGTGCGGACCAGACCGTACTCCAAGGGTTCGCTCCGGCGGCAGAGGGCCAGGGTGGCCACCGAACGGCGGCTCTGGTGGAGGGCCACCAGGGCGGTGAGGTCCAGGTCGCAGACCGCGTCCCCGCTGACCACCAGGAAGTCCTCCTCCCCCAGGAAGTCCATGCACTTCTTCACCCCGCCAGCAGTACCCAGAGGCTCCTCCTCCCGGAAGTAGGTGAGGCGGACGCCGTAGTCATGACCGTCACCGAAATGATCGGTGACGGCGGCGGGCAGATACCGGAGGGTAACGGCAATGTCGGTGACGCCATGGCGGCGCAAAAGGTCCAGAATGTGGCCCAGCACCGGCTTGCCGAAAAGGGGAGTCATGGGCTTTGGCCGGCCCAGGGTCAGGGGCCGGAGGCGGCTGCCCTCGCCTCCGGCTAAGATCACTGCTTTCATGGGGAACACCACCTTTTTCGTGATGCTCCTTAGTATGGCCCGCAGAATAAAAAATACCCGGCTTTACATTTGGGGGAAAGTCGGGTAAAGTATGGGTAGGAATTTAGGAGGCAGATTCTCTATGAATATTCAGATCTTTGGCAAGAGCAAATGCTTCGACACCAAGAAGGCGGAGCGGTACTTCAAGGAACGGCGGGTGAAGTTCCAGGCGGTGGACCTCATAAAATACGGCATAAGCCGGGGAGAGCTGACGTCGGTGATCCGGGCGGTAGGGCTGGAAGCTCTCATCGATCAGAAAAACCCCGACGCTGCCCTGTTGAACTATCTGGCCTACGACGAGGACAAGGTGGAAAAACTTCTGGAAAGCCCCAAGCTCATCAAAACTCCCGTGGTGCGCAACGGAAAACAGGCCACGGTGGGCTACCAGCCTGAGGTGTGGAAGGGCTGGGAATAAATCGTCAAAAATGCCCGGGAGCCGCAGCGTGTGGCTCCCGGGTCACCGGCTCCTCCGGCCGGAAAGAGCCGTCTTCAAAGCCGTTGACCAGCCCCTGGGAGGCCGCCCAGACCACCCCGCCGGTGTACCACTGCCCTGCGGTCACATTCCGGAACCCCCGTCCTGCGCGGGACGGGGAGCCCTCCAGCCGGTGGAGTCACCCCGGCGGGCCGCTCCTTGAAAAGGACCTTCACCTCCACCTTGGAGCCAGGCATGGTAAAGGTATACTTCCCCTCCCCCGCTTCGGTAACGGCCACAGTATTGCCCTTTCCGTCCAGGACCGTGAGGGTATCTAACTCATACTCCTCGTCTGGGATAAGGGTCACGGTGACCTTTTCCCCCCGCTGGGCCTGCTGGGGAGAAAGGCTCACCGCCCCATGGGCTACTTTGGCTGTGGCGATGGCGTAGGTGGTAGGTGCGGAGGACCCACCGGAAGAGCTGCCCCTTCCGCCGCCGGAACCGCTGTCACCGGAGAGGCGTCAGGGGTAGGGATGGGTGTCGGCGTAAGGGTGGGGGTGGGCTTTTCCATCTCCGGCTCATAGATCACTCTAATTCGTCCCTCCCCCTTGGGATCATCATACTTTCCCCTGCTCTTAACGTAGGCAACCCTGTCTCCTCATCTATTGGGAAAGATTTAAAGTAGTAAGCTAATAATATCATATCATATTATAGAATTCACATGAGAGGTGAGTACTATGGACGACAAGAACTTGATCCTTCGCCCTAAAAAGATCCGGGGGGAGGACGGATATAAGACCTTCTCTATCCGCGTCAAGGAGGCCACCGTAGCCCAGATCGACCAGATCGCCGCCCGGACCGGATACAGCCGCAATGAGTTGATCAGCCGCTTTCTCGCCTATGCCATTGACCACTGCACCATACAGGAAGATTAACGCCGGGAGCATGACTGCTCCCGGCGTTAGTTTTTGATGGGGCTCCCCGAAACCCCCTTCCCTCATTCCCCAGAAAGGGCCTCCTTTAACATGTTCCGGTACTCCCCCACCGCCCACTCGGGGGCGGTGAGCTCCACCCCACGGCCAAGGCCAAAGATCCAGCCGTAGAACTGGGGGGAGACCACCGCATCCACCGTCAGGGTGAAGTGGTCTTCCCCGTCGGGGATGAGCATCACCTCCCGGCCAAAGCGGTCCAGCATCACGTTCACCAGGCTGTCGGCGCAGCGCAGGCGGACCTTAGCCTCCTTGCCGGAGAACATATGGAAATGCCTGCCGCCATACTCCGCCAGGTCGAATTTCTTGCAGCTCTCGTCCCCCTCCCGGGGCAGGCCCGTCACCGTCAGGGCGGCCATCTTGTCCACCCGGTAGTGGCGCAGCTCCCCCTGGGCGTGGTCCCAACCCACCAGGTAGTAGTTCTCGTCGCTCCAGATGAGGCCGTAGGGGGATACGATATACCGCTTCCCCTCCCGGCGGAAGACCTTCTCCTTGCGGACGTTGTAGTCAAAATACTGGAAGGTCACCGCCTTATTGCCAGCAATGGCTGCGTGGAGCTTGTCAATGGCGTAGTAGACTCCCTCATTGTCCGTCTTTACCCGGCGGTCCACATAGACCTGGCGGCGGAGCTGGCGGGCCTGATGCTCCCCGGCCAGGGCCTCCAGCTTGCGGATGAGGCCCTCGCTCTTTCGCCGGGAGATGAATCGTGAGGACTGGACCGCATCCACCAGCAGCTTCAGTTCGGCCAGCTCAAAGTCCCGCTGGCCGATGAACCAGCCCCCGTTCCTGCCCTTCCGGAGCTGGACGTCCAGGCCGAAATCCTGGAGGGCCTCCATGTCCGTATAGATGCTCTTTCGCTCCGCCGGGATGCCCTCCCGGTCTAGGGCTGCAATGAGCTCCGGGGTGGAGATGGGGTGGTCCTCATCCCCCTTTTGCAGCAAAAGCTGCCACAGCACCAGCAGCTTGGTCTTTTGGTTGCCTCGTTTTGCCATGGCTGTTCCTCCTTTCCCTGGGTCCAGTATAGGAAAGTTTCTGTCCCATAAAAAGGACTATACCACAAATTTCCTCTCTTGGCAAGAAAATGGGCGGGCACAGTCCGCCCCTACGGCCCCCGTCAGGAGGGTTTGTAGGGGCGGGCTGTGCCCGCCCAAGCGGTGTTTTCTCTCTTACTTGGTCTCGATGAAAATACCCTTTTCAGCCGACCAATCCACCTTGAATCCCAAGGCGGTACCCAGGTCCCGGAGCTTGTAGTAAGTGTAAGCCCCGCCCTGGTCGTCCTTCAGTACGATGGCCTCCAGAGCGGCGGGAGCGCCGTTCACATTGGTGGCGGCGGAGGCGGCCTCATAGCCCCGGTCGCCGGAGAAGGGGGTATTCATCTCCGAGCCATTGGGGGTGTAGGCCTTGCCGGTCTCGATGTTCACAGCCCCGTTCCAGCCCACCTGGAACTGGACAGAAGTCCCGTTCAGGATGGAGGCCATATCCCGGAGCTTGATGTAGTTGGTGGCGTTGCCGCTGGCGTCCTTCAAAGCGTAGCACTGGAACTCCAC
>CATJWI010000052.1 GCA_949744075.1 uncultured Eubacteriales bacterium
ACCGACGTGTCTGCCGCCGATCTGGAGAAGGTCACCCTCTATCAGGTGGGCAAGTACACCGTCCATATGACCCGTGTGGATACGCCCATCCTGCCCATCCACGCGCTGGATATGACCGCCTTCCAGCCCTTCGATCCCAAGACCCGGGAGAAGGTCCAGCCCTTGGTGCAGATCGGCTCCATCATCACCGGCCCGGATTACCGGATGGTCCTCAAGGATGACGACGGCAATCTGCTGCCGCCGGGCAAGCGGGAGGACAACGGCCTGGATTGCAGCCCCAACTTCAACTCGCCGTATCCGTACTACCTGCTGACTCTGGACCACCGGATCAACACCGCCTGGCTGTCTGTGGAGCTGAAGCCCGGCCAGAAGGCCCGGATCACCAGCGCCGACGTGCGAGATAAGTTCCCCGAGAGCTACTACTATCCGAAGTTTGACTACCCGGTCACCAGCCTGGTGGCACAAGAACTGAACTTCGGCGAGATGTACTACGCCGACGAGGACTTCAAGACCCTGATCAATGTAACGGTGACCGACGACGACGGCAACGTGGCCCTCTATCAGATCTGGGTGGTCCGGGAGGCCCGGAGTGAGAGCGAGAGCGACTTCTTCCTCACTCTGTACCACGGCATCACCTACGACGACTCTGAGGAGTCCGCCGCGGCTCAGCGGGAGTCCAACCGGGCCACTCTGGTCTGGGCCGACATCCGCGACGTGTCCACGCCCGATCCCACCTATGGCCTCTGGGGCAGCCAGTACGATGACCCGGCCGATGGACAGCGCAAGGTGTGGCCCGGTCTGCTCCAGCCCACCGATACGCCGGCGCCGCTGATCAACTTCAACAAGACCGTGAAGATGTACAGCACGCGCCTGCCCATGTCTGCCAAGTTCGTGACCCTGGACCTGGACGCCATCGGCGACACCCGGAACAGCACCGTCATGTACAACAACGCCGAGTATAAGCCGGATGAGCCTATGGATAATCTGACTACCGTGCCCTTGAAGCCCGGTGAGAAGACCAGCTACATCTTTGCCACCGTCCATCCGGCGGGGGCCAAGAAGGGCGACCCGGACTACGAGGCCAAGGCGACCACCTATGTGATCCGTATCGACCGTGTGAACACCGTTGCCTTGGGCAACATGTGGGTCACCGATACCACCAAGGACGCCGCCGGCAATGTGGACCTGGTAGATAAGAAGGAGCAGATCTGGCTGATCAAGGATCCTCTGGGCGACCGGGATACCCAGATCGAGAACTACACCAACAGCGTCCCGGGCAATGCTCCTGATGAGCGCGTGGACTACGGCGATCCCAACTCTGCGGACTACAGCGTCCACGACATTTATGTCACCGACCTGGATGCGGGCTACACCGACTACGGCGTCATGGTGGATACGCTCCAGACCTACATCTACCTCAATGCCCTGGCGGATCGGACCCTGCCCGACGGCAGCAATGATGACTACTACATCATCATCACCGAGTACGGCATCGACAAGGGCGATCCCGACTATCAGGAGGTGGACAGCCGGACCTTCGGTACCGGCGACGGCCAGATCCTGAACGCTCGGTTCCGTCTGGATCCGTCTCAGGACGGCACCCAGAAGTTCCAGTTCCTGGTGGTGGATAAGAAGACTGGCGCCGAGGGTGCGTACTACCTGACGGTCTTCCGGGAGCATCCCGATGAGGATCCCATCCTCCAGACCTGGATCAAGGCCGACGTCTACACCGCCGACCTGGCGGGCGCCAAGCCCAACCACACCGCCAAGTATACCCTCTACCGCAAGAACAACGAGTGGAAGTTCCAGACGGTGGATCAGATCATGGCCAACGCCCTTTACGGCTCCATGACTGCCGCCAACAGCACCTACACCGAGCGGTTCGAGGCCCTGCTTTCCGCCACCGGCATCGACGGCAACGCCATGCTGACCTTCGTGACGGAGGGCCACAGCGATGCGGATACCGGCGTCATCGAGATCGACAAGGACACCATCGGCGATGTGGGTACCTACCTGCTGCTCATTGAGCGGGACGGCTACCTGGATTACGTCATCGACAACATCCTGGTCTATAAGACCTGGGCCCCCGCCGAGTACGACTTCGGCACTCTGGTCATCCGGCCCGGCGACCTGGATCACGACGGTGTCATCGGCGAGAAGGACCTGGATATCTACACCGAGTATGCCACCGCTGTCAACGGCGTGTACCGTGAGTTGGCCGGCCGCGTGGTCCTGGCCGGGATCGAGCACTCCGGCTTCGGTGACCAGACCGTGGCGGTGGACGACGAGCTGACCCAGGCCCAGCTCCAGGCCGTTGCCGACAGCCTGACCTATCAGGGCAAGGCGCTGGAGAGCGCCAACTTCCCGATGCAGCCCAAGTTCTACCTCAGCCACGACCGGAAGGTCACCGAGGAGACCCAGCTGCTGGCCGGCATCGACGTCACCAACGGCTACACCTTCGATCCCAGAGACGTGGACACCGACTTCTACCTGTACGTGCTTCTTAAGTACACCGACGACAACCTGAAGGATGCGGCCGGCAGCCCGATCTATGCCGACGTGATCTACCGGGTGGCGAAGCTGTCGGTGACCGTTGAGACTCTGGTGGCTCCCGTGCCGCCCGTCCAGGTGGAGAAGCCTGAGACGCCTGAGGAGCCCGATGTGTCCGATGAGCCGATGACCGAGGCTCCGGCTGAGCCCGACGAGCCGGTGATCGAGGTCCCGGATGAGCCGGTGGAGGACGAGGAGCCCACCGCTCCCGACCAGCCGGCGGAGAGCACCGGGCCTGCCGACGAGACGACCGCTCAGCCGGCGGAGGACGACGAGCCCACCCGGGAGGAGATCGACCAGGTCCCGGCCGACGGCGAGTCTGACCAGAAGGACGAGGCGGATGCCGATGAGGAGCCCGAAGTGGAAGAGACTACCGCTGTCTCCGCCATGGAGACCGTGACCCTCACCGCCCGGAGCGAGCCCGACGACGAGCCTGCGGCCGACCGGGAGGAGCAGGTCAGCGAGAGAGCTGACAGCTCTGATGAGTCTGACAGTTCTGACGACTCCGGCAGCGCGGATGATTCCGACAGTTCCGATGAGTCTGATAGCTCCGACAACTCCGACGAGTCCGACAGTGCGGATGATTCCGACAGCACCGACAACTCCGACGAGTCTGACAGCTCTGACGACTCCGGCAGTTCCGATAGCTCCGATGAGTCTGACAGCTCTGACGGCTCCGGCAGCGCCGATAGCTCCGATGAGTCCGACAGCTCTGACGACTCCGGTAGTGCCGACAGTTCCGGCGACTCCGACAGCTCCAGTGACTCCGGTAGCTCTAACTCTGGTGGCTCCAGCAGACCCAGCCGGCCCAGCGGCTCCGGTTCCTCCAGCAAGCCCAACAAGCCCAGCAAGCCTGCTGAGCCTGCGAAGCCCGCTGAACCCGAGGTCCCCGACGAGCCCGCGAAGCCCGCCGGACCTGTGGAGGAGGAGCCCGAAGAGCCCACCGAGGTGGAGCTCCTGGTGGAGACCTTCATGGCCGCCAACGCGGACATGGCCTCCGAGGAGCTGATCCTGATGGTGGCCGACGCCATGCTGAAGGACTCCGGCGAGTTCCGGCCCCAGATCATGGACTTCGATGGAAACGGCTATCTGAACGATGGCGACATGATCCACATCTTGGTCCACTGGGGGATGATGGCCAACAGTGACTGCTACCGCAATAACCCCTTCGCAATGTTCGAGACCCTCCTCCAAGCCCATCATTGAGGAGGTGCAAAAAAGAAGGACGCACGGGAAACCGTGCGTCCTTCTTTTTTTCCTGGGGGCGAGCGTGCATTTTTGGTAGCAGATATTGGGGTACATTAGAATGATTACCCCAACATATATACCAAATAGAGTGGGACGGAAAGAATGTTTTATGTTCCCTCCGGAATGTGGAAAACTTGGCGAAAAACAAAGGAAAAATTGTTGACACAGGAAGAATTAGAAGGTATTATGTAAATGTATGATTATAAGTGTGCCCATGCGTCCACAAAAAGAAAAAATGGAAAATCATACATTTTATGGAAAATTGAGAAGGGAGGGACAGGTCCGGTGAAACACGCAAAGCAACTGAAAAAACACCTGATTGGGGCGCTGCTGATGCTGTCCCTGTCTGCCCCTCTGGTCCTGTTGGCCATCAGCTTGGGCGGAGTCCCCACCTTGGCTTTCCGGGTGGCGGGGCTGAAGATGCGGGAGGACGGCAGCGCACAGCTGTTGTTCAATGTGGTCCTGGAGGACCTGAACAACTATCAGAGCGCTTTGCCCATGGGCGCCCGGTTTACCCTAAACTATAACAGCGACTATATGAATCCCTCCGATTATGACAGCAACGAGGCCCTTGTGAAAAACGAGCAGGGCGACAACCCCAATTCCGAGCCGGCTTTCCAATATAATCCGGAGCTGTATCAGAGGTATAAGCTGGACGGCAGCGGGAACAAAGAGACTGACAGCGACGGGAATTATATTCTGATCCCGGCGGATCCCTATGCCAAGCAGGGCTCGGCGATCACAGCCCCCGGAAGCTCTGTCACGGTGATCAATAACTATATCAATATTGACAAGGGAGAACTGAACCTGCACCTTGTGGTGGACCAGGAGTTGAAAATAAGCGAGGGCGTAGGTTTGCGGACTGCTCTGACCGGCGAAGGCGGGCGGGGTTACAATGTCTTTGACCAGAGCGGTGCGGAGATCGTGCTGGGTACGCTGAGCTTCCGGATCGATCCGGAAAACCTGGATAAGATCCCCATGCTGACCCAGAAATTCGGGGCGATCCGAAACGAGCAAGACCCTGTGGCGAAAGATGGAAGCGGGGAATACCTGCTTTACTATAAGGAAAGGACTACCAGTGTTTGGAATAGAGGCTCGTGGGCCATCGAGGCGTGCTCCCGGGCTCGGAACAGCCAGTTCTATGCCCATGTCTATTTGGACAACTCGTCTATGTCTGCCTCTGTGTATACGGGAGCCATCTCCACGTTTACCTTCGATTTCCCCCGCATCCCTATTCATGTGGAGGCGGCCGAGGGCTACCGCTCCGAGCTGACGGTGAACGCCTATCAGGCCTACACCAATGGCAATGTGAACGATCTGTACATCACCCTGCAAAAATATAGCCCCACTGTTATCGTCACCTACTCCGACGGCAGCACGGGCTCCTTCATGCTACCCTGGGAGAACGGCCAGGGAGCGCCCTGGGCAGGGGGGACGGTCTATGACCGGAACAGCCCCATCACCTTTGACCCGGTCACCGGGGGCGTTACCAGCGGCTCGCTGGTGGTGGATGGGACCCCGGGGGCCAACGAGGTGCAATATGACCCCACTGGGGGCGTGTACCAGATCGAGAAATTCTTCTATTATGAGGAAGAGGACCCCACTGCGGGCCAGACGGTGTGGAAGAGATTCCCCATCCCTGTGTGGGTCCACATGACGGTAACACCCATCACCCTGGTGTCTGTGGATGCCAACGACCTCCACAAGTCCTATGTCCTCAACGATATCCTGGTGAGCCGGGACGATCCCGCCGCCATCCAGACTGTCAGCGCCCTGCGTCTGCCCAGTGAGGCCCGCCTTATCACCGACATACCCGCCGGTGGCGTCACTCTCTCTATGCCCATTGGCGGCTGGAGCCATGTGCAGGAGGGCGGCAACTGGCCTCAAATGGGTTCCGGTATGCCCACCGGCGGCGGGGAGGAGATGCGGACCCTCTGGAAGGACGGGGCTACGGACTCCAGCGTCCCGGCGACGGACAGGGCCTATAACCACTGGCCTACCGCGGAGGATGGCAATGGCGGTGATGACGGAAAGTGGCCTATAATGGAGGCCAACGGCGTCCTCCAGGGTCGAAACCGGGCGGGCATGTATACCTTTAAAATGGCCGACACCTACGGCGGTACCCCCACCGCCTTCCTGAAGCCTGATATCCAGGCGGCCTACCCATGGCTCACGGTACCCAGGGACGAGTACCCGCTGGAGGACGCTACCCGGCAGTTGGTCTGGAACGGAGACCCGGGTGGAGGAGGTCAGCCCACCCCGCCGGAGAAGCTGGAGGATATCAACAAATACCGGGTGACCTATGTTTCCACTGTCACTGATACAGGCAACGACCAGCCCACCCTGACGCTCCAGGTCACTAAGGTGGAGAACGACGTGGTGGTCAGC
>CATJWI010000053.1 GCA_949744075.1 uncultured Eubacteriales bacterium
ATAGTGATTTCTCCTTTATCATTGAATATAGCTTACTTTTTCTGATCCTTTGCCACCTTAGAAGCCAGGAAGATGGACATATGCCGGCCTTCCAGCTTAGGCTCCTTGTCCATGCCGGCCACCTCGGCGCACTGCTCGGCAAACTTCAAGAGCAGGTCCTTGCCGATCTCGGTGTGGGCCATTTCCCGGCCCCGGAAGCGAACAGTGACCTTCACCCGGTCCCCCTCTGCCAGGAACTTCTGGGCGTTGCGGAGCTTTACGTTGAAGTCATTGCTGTCGATGCTGGGGGACATGCGGACTTCCTTGATCTCCACCACCCGCTGGTTCTTCTTGGCCTCTTTCTCCCGCTTGGTCTGCTCGAACTTAAACTTTCCGTAGTCCATGAGCTTGCACACCGGGGGAACGGCGTTGGGTGAGATCTTCACCAGGTCCAGGTTGGCCTCCTCCGCCTTCTCCAGCGCCTCCCGGGCAGACATGATACCCAGCTGTTCGCCGTCGGCGGAGACCAGACGGACCTCCTTGTCCCGAATGTCCTCGTTGATCTGATGACCCTTCTCTTTACCGCTGATAAAAACGCACCTCCATTCAACACACACAGGAAACGCACAAAAAACGGAGCCGAAACGGCTCCGCAACACGACACAACACACCGCAGATGCGGTGGAGTTTTCCATGTTGACCTCTTTGCCACTGGCTGGAGGTGAGGACGAAACCGTTCCTTCTTTATTGTGCTTTGATAGTATATCAGTACCCGCGCCCTTTGTCAAGCATTATTTTCCTTGCTTTTCCCGGCGCCAAAAGCCCTCGTAGAAAACCATGAAAACCCCTGCCGCCACCAGCCGCCCGCTCCAGGGCTTGCAGGGCCTTATTCTCTCCCTTGGGGTCGTAGTCCCCGGGCCGGTTCTTTGTCCAGAGGAGGTTGGGGACAAGGAGCAGGGCCAAAAACAACGCTCCCATATAAGAAGATCCAAACTGCGGCATGAGCCAGTCCATGGTCTTCCTCCTTTTACTCCCCGCTTTTTCCCAGTGCCAGCAGCTCCTCCATACTCCCCCGAAAGACATTCAGGTCGATGCGCTCCTCGCTGCCCCGATAGCCCTCCAAACGGGCGGAGTGGGAGTATTGCCAGAAGGTCCAAGCCTTGTCCAAGGGGGCCAGCAGGGGCCGGCTCACCCAAAGGGGATAGTCCCGGTACTCCCCCCGGATATAGAGCGCATAGGAACGGTAGGTCACATATAAAATGGGCTTTTGCCCATAGTGGGCCTCCAGCCGTTCCAGCAACGGGTCCAGGATGGCCCTGACCTCCTCCCGCTCCGGCGGGTTTTGGAGCTTATCGCCATAAAATTCAATGTCCACTACTGGCGGCAGAGCCCCCGGCGTGACGGGGACCTGGGCAATGAAATTGTCCGCCTGGGTCTCCCCCGGGGAGTCGTAGCTGAAAAAGTGGTAAGCCCCCACCATCACCCCGGCGGCCTGGGCCCCGGCCCAATTCCGGGGAAAGGTGGCGTCGGCATATCCGCTGCCCTCGGTGGCCTTACAGAAGGCGAAGTCCACCCCCTGCTCCGCCAGCCTGACCCAGTCCACCTCCCCCTGATAGGCGGACACGTCCACCCCAAAGACCTCCCAGACCTGGGGAGTGGGCTCCTGTGGCAAAAGAAGGAGCCCCCGCCAGCGCAGGAGGGCCAGCGCAGCCACCGCCGCCGTCAAAAGGATCAGCAAACCCAGCGCGATCCTGCGTATCCGTTTCACAGCGCTCCCCCCTTCCTTTTTGTCCCATTTTACCACAGCTCGCTCCGACCCGCAACCTATCCTCTTGCCCCTATTCCCCGTTTGTTGACGGTCAAAAGCGGCTGTGATAAAATGAGTGTAATAGATCCCCATTCTCGGCCTCTCAAAAGGAAGGCGTCTCTCCATGAAATATAGACAGCACATTGACCCCGAACTGCAGCCCATCGCCAAAAATATCCCCTACAACAGAGCGGTCATCACGTGTGCCAACCTCTTTCTGGCCGCCTCCTATCCCTTTGTCAGCATCCCCAAAGAGCTCCGCCATCAGACCATCACCCTCAAGGGATACCGTGATCTGCCCTTTCCGGTGGATCTATTTGAACCTGCCGCTGAAAAGGGACCTCTCCCCTGCCTGCTCTACCTCCACGGCGGAGCTTTCAGCTACCGGGCCTCCGCCCACCACAAAAAGCTGGCCTGCCTATACGCCTGGGAGGCAAAGTGCCGGGTCTATTTCCCCCACTATCATCTGGCCCCCAAGTACCCCTACCCCGCCGCCTATGAGGACGTCCTGGCCCTGTACCGCTACGTTCTGGACCATGCGGAAGAGCTGAGCATCGACCCGGAGCGGGTGGGCCTGGCCGGGGACAGCGCAGGAGGGGCCCTGGCCGCGCTGCTCTGCAACCGCTACG
Organism: uncultured Eubacteriales bacterium; assembly: GCA_949744075.1. Taxonomy (GTDB): domain Bacteria; phylum Bacillota; class Clostridia; order Oscillospirales; family Oscillospiraceae; genus Vermiculatibacterium. Next base: position 2,416 of record CATJWI010000053.1, read on the forward strand.
CGATCCACGCCGTGCAGCGTCCGCGGCTCCAGCTGCTGATCTATCCCCTCACCGACGTGGCTATGGCCACCGCCTCCATAGGGCAGTTTCCGGATACTCCCCTATGGAACGCCAGGCACAACAGACGGATGTGGGCCTATTATTGCAGAGATTTGAGTGCGGAAAGGATCTATACCGCCTCCCCCATGCACGGCGGCCTGCCCCCGGTGATCCCCGATACCTACATCGAGACCGCGGAGTACGATTGTCTGCGGGACGAGGGCGTCCTCTATGCGGAGAAGCTACGCAAAGCGGGGGCCCGGGTGGTGCTCAACCAGACCAGGGGGACCATCCACGGGTATGATTGCGTCCTCACCTCTGAGATCGCGGTACGCAACATCGAAAAGCGCATCTCATTTTTACGCAGCGGTTTTTACGGTGCTCCATCTGCCCACTAAATTTTCACCAGTCCAAGGGAGGTCCCACCATGGTAAACGGCGACATTTTGTTCTTTTTCGACGGGAAACTGGATGCCCTCCCCCTCTACGAGGCTTTCGCCCAGCGAGTGGAAGTCCTGGGGGCGGTCACCGTTCGGGTCCAGAAGACCCAGATCAGCTTCTCCAACCGCCGGAACTTCGCCTTTGTCTCCTTCCTCCCCGCCCGGAGGACCAAGGACCGGCCCAAGACCTACATCACCGTCACCTTCGGCCTGGACCGCCGGGTCCCCTCCCCCCGCATCGACGCGGCGGTAGAACCCTACCCCAACCGCTGGACCCACCATGTGCTGATCTCCTCAGTGGAGGAGATCGACGAAGAGCTCCTTGGCTGGGTCCGGGAGGCCTACGACTTTTCCGCCCAGAAGAGGTGACCTTCTATGGGCATCTTCCTGGGGCTCGTCCACTTTTTCCTCTGCCTCTCGGAGCTGTTCACCGGGGCCCGGCTCCGCCGCCGCTTCGGGCCTAAGTTCCCCGTCCGCCAGCCCCTGGCCCCCGGGCTTTTCGGCTGCGGCTGCCTCTCCATCCTGGTCTGTATCCTCTCAGGCTTTCAGAACACCCTGCTGGACCTGCTGACCTGGCTGGCCGGGCTGGGGTTTTTGCTGCTCTACGGCGTCTTCCGGGACCTCCGGGCCCTTCACGCCTGCACCCTGGAGACCCAGGGGATCTTCTTGGGCTTCCACCAGTCCCTGGGGCTACCTCCCATGTTCCAGTACCAGGTAAAGGGCCGCCAATACCAGACCATCTCCCTCCCCTGCCGCCTGGAGCCCCACCGCTCCCAGCTCCAAGTCGGCCACTCCTACCCCATCTTTATCGACCCCGACCATCCGGAACGCTACGCCGCCTTCCCCCACCCAGAGGCCGGTGCCCTCTTCGCCGCCCTCCTGGGCCTGGCCCTCTTCCTTCCCTGGCCAGCCTACTTTCTTCTGACCTAAAAAGGAAAAAGCCCGGGACTCTCATCCCGGGCTTTTTTCTTTTCCCTTTACTGGATCCCCGTGACCTGATACCCGGCCTCGGTAACGGCTGCCTTGATGGCCTCGTCGGTGACCTCGCCGGTGACGGTGGCGCTCTTGCTGTCCAGGTCCACCTCAGCGGTGACGCCGGGCAGCTTGTTCAGGGCCTCCTTCACGTGGGCCACACAGTGCTGGCACATCATGCCCTCGATCATGACCTTCTTTGCCATTGTCGCTTCTCCTTTCGTTTCTACCATATTTTTCTCCTCCCCCACAGCCGCCGGGGCGGTGTGGCGGGGTTTGAACAGCTTCAGCCGCAGGGCGTTGGACACCACGCAGAAGGAACTTAGGGACATGGCCGCCGCGGCGATCATGGGGTTGAGCTGGGGCCCGCCGAAAAACACCAGAACGCCGGCGGCCACCGGGATGCAGATGGCGTTATAGAAAAAGGCCCAGAAAAGATTCTGCTTGATGTTGCGGATGGTGGCCCGGCTCAGCTCCACCGCCGTCACCGCATCCATCAGGTCGCTCTTCATCAGCACCACGTCGGCGGACTCGATGGCCACGTCGGTGCCCGCCCCGATGGCCAGGCCCACGTCGGACCGGGCCAGGGCGGGGGCATCATTGATGCCGTCGCCCACCATGGCCACCTTCTTGCCCTTGGCCTGAAGGTCCGCGATGACCTTTTCCTTGTCCTGGGGCAGCACCTCCGCCACAACGTCTGTCAAGTCCAATTCCTTTGCAATGGCCTGGGCCGTGCGGCGGTTGTCCCCCGTCAACATCACCACTTCAAGGCCCAGCTCCCGCATAGCCTTGATAGCGTCTGCGCTGGTGGGCTTCACGGTGTCGGCCACCGCCACCAGACCGATGAGCTTGCCGTCCTGGGCAAAATACAGGGGGGTCTTCCCCTGCTCCGCCAGCTCCCAGGGCGCCTCCGCCGCGCAGGTCAGGTCCACCCCGTTCTCCTCCATCATGGCCTGGTTGCCCGCCAGGAAAGCCGCCCCTTGCATGAGGGCGGAAACGCCCCGGCCGTGGACGGCCCGGAAGTCCTGGACCGCCACCAGAGGGATCTCTCTCCCCTCCGCCTCCTCCACAATAGCTTGGGCCAGTGGGTGCTCCGAGGGCTTTTCCAGGGAGGCCGCCACGCACAGCAGCTCCGCCTCCCCCGTATCGCCAAACGCCTTCATATCGGTGACCACCGGCTTGCCCTGGGTGACGGTGCCCGTCTTGTCCAGCACCACCGTCTGGATGGAGCGCAGCTGCTCCAAGGCCTCGGCGGACTTAAAGAGGATGCCGTTCTCCGCTCCCTTGCCTGTCCCCACCATGATGGCCACGGGTGTGGCCAGACCCAGGGCACAGGGACAGGAGATCACCAACACCGCCACCCCAGAGGTAAGGGCCCGGGCGACGTCCCCGGTGGCCGCCATCCAAATGGCGGCGGTAAGCAGGGCCAGGCAGATCACCACCGGCACAAAGACCCCGGCCACCTTGTCCGCCAGCTTGGCGATGGGGGCCTTGGAGGAGGCCGCCTCGTCCACCAGAGCGATCATCTGGGCCAGAGTGGTATCATCCCCCACCCGGGTGGCCTTGAAGGTAAAGGAACCGGACTTGTTGATGGAGGCCGCCGCCACTTTGTCCCCCGGCCCCTTGTCCACCGGGAGAGATTCCCCGGTAAGGGCGGACTCGTCGATGGAGGAAGCTCCCTCCACCACCTCCCCGTCCACCGGGATGGACTGGCCCGGGCGGACTACGATGAGGTCTCCCGCCGCCACCTCCTCCACCGGGATGGTGACCTCCTGGCCGTCCCTCAGTACTGAGGCAGTCTTGGGGGCCAGGTCCATGAGCCGGGAGATGGCCTCCCCCGTCTTGCCCTTGGACCGGGTCTCCATATATTTGCCCAGGGTGATGAGGGTCAGGATGGTGCCCGCCCCTTCAAAGTAGAGGTCCATGGACCACTTCTCCACCCGGGCCATGTCCCCGTGGCCCAGGCCCCAGCCGATCTGGTAGATGCCCACCAGGCCGTAGACCACCGCCGCGGCGGAGCCCAGGGCGATGAGGGAGTCCATATTGGGGGACCGGTGCCACAGGGTCTTGAAGCCCACCTTGTAGTATTTGTCGTTGATATACATGATGGGCAGCAGAAGCAGCAGCTGGGTCACCGCATAGTTGATGGCGTTCTCCGGACCATGGAAGAAATGGGGAATGGGCAGGCCCACCATGTGGCCCATGGTCAGGTAGAACAATGGGATAAAAAAGCAGAAGGACAACATGAGCCGCCGCTTCATCCCCGCCAGCTCCTCCTGCATATCAGGCACTCCGGCGGAGGCAGCCGCCTTCTTCTCCCCCGCCGCGGCCGGCAGCTGGGCCCCGTAGCCCGAGGCCACCACCGCGGCAATGATAGAGTCGTTACTTTGCCGCTCCGGGTCAAAATCCACCTGCATGGA
>CATJWI010000054.1 GCA_949744075.1 uncultured Eubacteriales bacterium
GACGAGGGCACCGTGAAGTGGGGCCAGACCGCCACCTTCTCCTACTTCCCCAAGGACAACACCCAGTTCTTCGAGGGCTGTGGCGACAACCTGGTGGAGTGGCTGCGCCAGTTCTCCTCCGATCCCCACGAGGCATATCTGCGGGGCTTCCTGGGCCGGATGCTCTTCTCCGGGGACGACGTGTATAAGCCCGTCAAGGTCCTCTCCGGCGGGGAGAAGGTCCGGTGCATGCTCTCCCGGATGATGCTCTCGGGGGCCAACGTCCTCCTGCTGGACCAGCCCACCAACCACCTGGACCTGGAGTCCATCGCCGCGGTGAACAATGGCCTGGAGGCGGTGAAGTGCAACGTTCTCTTCTCCTGCCACGACCACCAGCTGGTCCAGACGGTGGCCAACCGCATCTTTGAGTTCACCCCCGAGGGCAAGCTCATCGATGCGAAGATGACCTATGATGAGTACCTGGAGCGGAAAGAGCAGGCAAACGAAAAGTAAATATGTGGGGGTGGATATTAGCCGCCCGGGGCGAATGGGGATGGAACAATGCACCGGGCGAGCGCAGCTCGCCCCTATGGCGGACGGGAAAAGGGTTCAATGGGGCCCGTCAAAAACCGCCAGCATCAGCTTGGCCCCCAGGCGGAAGCCCCGTGCAAAGCACTCCTGCCGCTCCCATTCCACCACCTCGCTTTGGGCCTCGTTGAGTTCATCCAGAAACTCCATGGACAGGGTCTGGTGAATGACGGTGGTGTAGGGCCCCATGGCGTCCAAGAGGGAGAAATATTCCTTCGGCAGCTGGTCCGGCTGTGTCAGGCTTTCCAGGAAAGATAAGATGTCATCCATATGATCACGACTCCGACTATTTTATTCGTACATCATTATACGAATAAAATAGTCAAAAGTCAAGAGGAGGCAACGAAAATGTCGAAATTTTCTGTCAGGCTCAGAGAAATCCGAATGAAGCGGGGAAAGACCCAGGCCGAAACGGCGGAATATTTGGGCTTTAAGGGCCTCCGGGGATATCAATACTATGAAGAGGGTAAAAATGAACCCAATATTGCCCGCCTCATCGCCCTGGCCGACTTCTTCGACGTCTCCCTGGACTATCTCATGGGCCGCACCGACGCATGAAAAGGGACATGCCCCTTTTCAAACCCGTCCCAACGTGGTATACTAAATAATTACCATATCTAACCTCAGCAAAGAGAGGACCTGAACGCCTATGCGAAAAAATTGGATCCCGCTGCTCCTGGCCCTGGGAGGCGGAGCGGTGGGCTTTGGGCTACGGAAGTGGCAGCTGGCCACCGGCTTTGAGCCCGGGACCGGCCTGGCCGTTCCCGGGGCCCCGTCGGCCCTGGCCCTGGCGGCCTGGGCAGTGATCGTGGCCCTGGCCGTGGTCGCCCTGTGCTGGCCCATCCAGGACCAGATGGCCTGGGACCGGGCCTTCTCTGCCGGACGGCAGAGCACAGTGATGGTCACCGCCCTGGTGCTGGCGGCCGCCCTTTTGCTGGTGGCCGGGGTGATAGAGGCGATGGACCTGCCCGCCGTCATGGCCGCCCAGGCGGCCCTCACTGTGTCGGAGAGTCCCATCGCCCGGGGGGCTTCCCTGGCCCTGCCTCCCCTGCGCATTTTCCTGAGCATCGCCAGCGCCCCCTGCCTCTTTTTCTGGGGGAAGAGCATCTACAACGTCGGGGAGAAGGGAAAGGAGAATCTGGGGCTGCTGGTGGTCTGCCTGCTCTACTGCGTGTGGCTCATCTCCGACTACCAGCGCCGGGCCGCCGACCCGGTGATCTGGGACTATGTGTACGAGGTGCTGGCCATCGTCTTTACCCTCATGGGCCTCTACTATATCTCCGGGTACTCCTTCCAGATCGGGAAGCCCCGGCGGACTTTGTTTTTCTGCCTTATGGGCAGCTTTTTCTCCCTGGTGAACCTGGCCGACCCCCATTCTCTGGCCGACCTGTTCCGCGGCGGGGCTTCGGCCCTTTTCCTGGCCACCCACGCCGCCCTGATTTTAGAGCAACCGCCCGCCCCCATCCAACCGGCGGAGCTTGAAACGGAGGCTGATGACCATGCCTGAAAAATTCTATATCACAACGCCCATCTACTACCCCTCGGACAAGCTCCACATCGGCCACGCCTACTGCACCGTGGCCACCGACGTGCTGGCCCGGTATAAGCGGCTCCAGGGCTATGACGTCATGTTCCTAACCGGCACCGACGAGCACGGCCAGAAGATCGAGGACAAGGCCAAGGAAGCCGGGGTCACCCCCCAGCAGTACGTGGACAACATCGTGAAGGGGGACCGGGGGGTGCTGGACCTGTGGAAGCTGATGAACATCAGCTATGACCGGTTCATCCGCACCACCGACGACTACCATGTGGCTGCCATCCAGAAGATCTTCAAGGCCATGTACGACAAGGGGGACATCTACAAGGGCAAGTATGTGGGCAAATACGTTAAGCCCTGCGAGTCCTTCTGGACCGAGTCCCAGCTGGTGGACGGCAAGTGCCCTGACTGCGGCCGGGAGGTCCAGGACGCCGAGGAGGAGGCCTACTTCTTCCGGGC
>CATJWI010000055.1 GCA_949744075.1 uncultured Eubacteriales bacterium
CCCTACAAGGACCATCCCACTTCCGTGGGGCGGCGTAGGGGCGGGCTGTGCCCGCCCGTTCTGTATTTCCTTACTGCGGCGTAAGAATGTCATACCGCAATTCCCCCTCCACCCGGTGGGAGAGAAACACCCGCGCCCCCTCAGACCCTGCGGCGATGGCCCGCCCCAAAAGGGGAGCGGGCTCCCGCCCCGGAGGAAAGACCACCTTTCTTCCCAAAGTCAGATGGGGCACATAGCCCCGCTCGGGAAGGGAAAATCCCTCCCGCCGCAAAGCCCGCGCCAGCCGCTCCTGCCCCTCCATCAGAGCCGGACAGGGCTCGGGGGAGAGGAACCAGATCCCCCCTGGAAAGCATCCCACCCGCTGGAACCGCAGCTCCAGCGGCCCCATGGGGGCGGCCTCCAAAGCGGCAAAGGCGGCGGGGAGCCGCTCCTGGGCCACCTCCCCCAAAAAGGCAAGGGTGAGGTGAAAATTCCGCACATCGGTAAATTTCCCCTTCACTGCCTGCCGCTCCAACCCCTTCCGCACCAGCAGCAGCTCCCGCCGCACCGGATGAGGAAAAGGCAGTCCCACAAACAGCCGCACTATGTACCGCCCCTTTCGATGAGGGCCAGCTTCTCCTCCCGGGAGAGGGCCTTCACCTCCAGCTCCCGCCGCAGGGCGGCGGAGCGGTCGGCGCACGCCTCCCGGTAGACCAGCTCCAGGGGCCCCCGTCCCCGGGTATACTTGGCCCCCTTGCCGCTCCGGTGGGTCTCCAGCCGCCGCTCCACATCAGTAGTGATCCCCGTATACAGCGTCCCGTCCCCACACCGGAGGATGTAAAGCCAGTAACTCACTGTCCCATCTCTCCCATCTTGCTGCTTCTATGTATCCCCCGAAAGGGGGAAGCACGTCACTTGCAGCCGCAGTTTGTGCCGTGAGAGCCCAGCTTGAAGGAAGCGCACTCGGTGGACTCGCACTTGCTCACGTCCTGACAGGTGCAGCCCACCTGGATGGACTGGAGCGTGCAGGAGCCAGTGGTACCGGCGTGGTAGGCGCAGGAGTTCACAGAGCACTTGATGCTGGGATTGCCGTTGGTTCCGGTTTTCATACAAATTCCCTCCCTGTTTTGTGGTACGATCTTAGTATGTACCGGAGGGAAAGAGACTATGCCCCTATTTTTCGCCGGGAGGGTCCATGACCTGGGGGATGAACCGCCGGGCAAATTTGCCCTTGCCCCGCTGCTTCACATAGAAATAGCCGATGATGGAAAAGACGACGGCCCCAATAAAGTTGACGAACAGGTCCTTCATGGTGTCCAGCAGCCCCACGTCCAGATACCCGCCCAGTCCCAGGACCTGTTGACTACCGTCGGAGTGGACCAGGATCACGTCGGCGATGTCCCAGACCATGGTGGGGGTGTTGCCCCCGGCGGGGTCCAGGTTTACCGAGGAGATGACATTGATCACGGTGTCCTTCTGCATGTCCAGTAAGAAAAACTGGTCCATGGCAAACTCAAAAAACTCCCACAGCACCCCCACCGTCATGGAGAAGCAGAAGGCCGCCACCGCCATATAGGCGGGGGACAGGGAGAAGGTGGTGAGCCTGGTGTTCCGGTTCAGGATATCCACTAGGGAGAAGCCCACGGCGGCACAGAGAAAGCCGTTGAGGGTGTGAAGGACCGTGTCCCAGTAAGGAAAGATGATGTAGTAGGCCCGGATCTCCCCCAAAATTTCGGCGGCGTAAATGAACAGGAGGATAATGACCTCCAAAGTATCGGGCACGTCGATGTGGAGCCGCCGCTCAAAAAAGCTGGGCAGCAGGAACAGCAGCAGGGTGAGCACGCACAGGAACACGCTCTCATAGTCCCGGTTAAAGAACTGAGCGATCATCACGCCGATGACCGAGAACCGCAGAACGAAGTATACCAGGGCCAGCCGCCTGTTCAAGGGCCGCTTAGGGGCGGCGGCGCGGCCCCTCACTGTCCGTCTCCCACCGGAGGAAGTCCCTCCCGGGCCAGCTCCAGATACTCCCGGGCGGACTCCATCCCGGCCTCCCGCTCCGCCTCGGTGAGGGGGCGGACCACCTTGGCCGGGGAGCCCACCACCAGGGAGTAGGGCGGGATCTCCTTGCCCTGGGTCACCAGGGCCCCGGCAGCCACCATGCAGCCCTTGCCGATGACGCAGTTGTTGAGGAGGATAGCACCCATACCGATGATGCACTCATCCCCGATGGTGCAGCCGTGGACAATGGCCCCGTGGCCCACGGACACATGCCTGCCGATGGCGGTGGGGCAGCCGGGGGAGACGTGGATGACCGCGTTATCCTGGACATTGGTACCCTCTCCCACGGTGATGGGGGCGTTGTCTCCCCGGAGAACGGCCCCGTACCACAGGGCGGCCTCAGCGTCCACAATCACGTCCCCGATGGCCACGGCGCTCCCGGCGGCCCAAGCCCGGGGGGAGAGCTTCGGGGACTTGCCCCGGAAAGAAATGAGATCCATAGTGATTCCCTCCTTGATCAGATGGGACCATTATACTGTATCCGGGGAGGAACTGGCAAGAGGAAAGTGGAAGGCATAGAATATCCGGGAGGTGAGATGATGAACTTAAAGAACAACAAGATCACGGTGGGGGAGCTGCTGGACTACGCCCCAGCCAAGGCGGTGTTTCAAAAGAGGTTCCCCATGGTGCTCCGGCACCCCATGCTGGGGGCAGCCCGGACGGTGACCCTGGAGCAGGTCATCGCCGTGGCGGGGGCCTACATCCCCAAGAAGACCATTGAGGACACCCTCAACGAGCTTCGGAAGGTGTGAACCGGGTGTACCACCGCAGCCCCTGGGTGCCCAGCCGCCGCAGCAGAAGAAGGGAGGTGGCGGCGTCCCCCAGGTAAAAGAGGGCGGCGGGAATGGTCGCCGCCGCCGGCGCCGCGGAAGCCCAGCCCAGGACCCAGGGCTGGACCACATAGACCAGGGGAAGACACAGCGCCCCCCAGAACAGGCTGAAGGGCAGACATACCCGCCCCGCCAGGTTCCAGGGCAGGGCGCTGTAATCCCAAAAGGCCGCCCCAGCGGCCTTTTCATAAAAAAGGGACAGGCCCCACTCCGCAACGGTGCAGATGAGCGCCCCGGCAAAAAACAGCAGCAGGGGAGAGCCTTTCACGGCCTCCGGCAAGGCCAGCACCATCAAAGCCCCCACCCCATAGACAGGGCACACGGGCAGGATCAAATGGCACTTCCGGTCCCTCTTCGGGTGCCCCACCACCCGGGCAAAGGTGATCTCGAACAGAAACCCGCAAAAGCTGTAAAAGAAAAATTCCCAAAAAAGGATCCCCACGCCGCCGCCCCCCAAAAAATCATTTTTCTTATTCTGACCGGGGGCAGGGAAAGCATACAAAGGAGTTTTTGTCAAAAGGTCCGGCCACAAGCTCCGGGGCTCTTTCTTTGGAACAAGCTGTCTTATTTTGCCGCCTTTTTGTAGCCACATCATAGCCACATCTTAGCCAGTTTTACACCATTTTTGCGCTGTTTTTAGCTCCTCCCGGCAGCTTCAAAGATAAAAGAAAAAACTCTTCAAACCGCTGTAACACAACGATTTGAAGAGTTTTTCTCCTGGTGACCCGCCGGGGGCTCGAACCCCGGACAACCGGCTTAAAAGGCAGGTGCTCTACCAACTGAGCTAGCGGGTCATAAGATATGAAAACGGGGACGTAGGGTCCCACGCCCTTTGCCCTTGACCAAACCGAAATCAGGATTTCGGTTTGGGGAGGAGGAGCAACGGAGGGGATGAGCCCTGCCGCATGCGGTGGGGCGAACGATCCGGAGTTTGCTCCGACAATTGGCAGGGATGGCTGGAATCGAACCAGCGATGCGGGAGTCAAAGTCCCGTGCCTTAACCGCTTGGCTACACCCCTATATCAAAGCTGCAGGGCCGAA
>CATJWI010000056.1 GCA_949744075.1 uncultured Eubacteriales bacterium
TACCTCATTGAGGAGCCCGAGGCCGCCGCCATTGGCGCCGGCATTGACATCACCAAGCCCGACGGCCACATGGTGGTGGACATCGGCGGCGGCACCTCGGACATTGCGGTGATCTCCCTGGGCGGCGTGGTGGAGTCGGCCTCCATCAAGACCGCCGGCGACAAGTTTGACGAGGCGGTCATCAAGTATATCCGCCGCCGCCACAATGTCCTCATCGGCGAGCGTACCGCCGAGGAGCTGAAGATGCAGATCGGCTGCGTCTTCCCCCCGGAGGAGGAGAAGAGCGTGGAGATCAAGGGCCGCAGCCTGATGACCGGCCTGCCCCAGGTCTTCACCGTCACCTCCAGCGAGATGATCGAAGCCTTTGAGGAGCCCTCCACCCGCATTCTGGAGGCCATCCACTCCGTCCTGGAGCGTACGCCTCCCGAGCTGGTGGCCGACATTTCCAACAACGGCATCGTCATGACCGGCGGCGGCTCCCTGGTCCAGGGCTTCGACAAGCTCATCGAGTCCCACACGGGCATCGAGACCCACGTGGCCGATGACGCCATCTCCTGCGTGGCCTACGGCACCGGCAAGAGCCTGGACTCTCTGGACGGTATGCAGGATGGCACCATCAACCTTTCCCGGCGCAAGCAGCTCAACGGCTGAGCAAAAGCGAAAAAGGAGCGGCGTTGTACTTTGTACAACGCCGCTTGTTTTTAATCTCCCTTGACCAACTCTTCCCCCGCCAAATAGACATCCCCAGCCCCCACCGTAAGGATGAGATCCCCCGGCTGAGCCAGTTCCCTGAGCCGGATCGTCAGGGCTTTCAGCGTGGGGAAATACTCGCCTCCGGGGATCTTCTCCGCCAGATCCTTGGAGGAGATCCCCAGGGTGTTGTCCTCCCGGGCGGCAAAGATCTCAGCCAGAAGGGTGACATCCGGCTTGGACAGCACTTCCACGAACTCAGGGAACAGGGCCTGGGTCCGGGAATAGGTGTGGGGCTGAAAGGCGCAGATGACCCGCTTATAGCCCAGATTCATGGCGGTGTCCAGCAGGGCCTTCACCTCACTGGGGTGGTGGGCGTAATCGTCGTAGACGTCGGCTCCGTTGTAGGTCCCCTTCTTCTCAAAACGGCGCCCGGCCCCCCGGAAGGCCCCCAGGCCCTTCTCCACCGCAGGGGCGGGGACCCCCAGGGAGAAGGCGGCGGCGGCCGCCGCCAGGGCGTTGCGGACGTTGTGCTCCCCCGGGACCTGAAGGGAGACATGGGCGAAGTATTCCCCACGGCACACCACGTCAAAGGTGGGCAGGCCCTTGTCATAGGTGAGGTTTTCCCCGTGGACCTCTCCCTCGTGAAGACCGAAAGTGAGCACCGGCCGGGTCTCCCCTGCCAGGGTGGTCATGGTGTTGGCGTCGTCCCGGTTGGCAATGATGAGCCCCGTCTTTTCGGGCACCAGGTCGGCAAAGGCCCGGAAGGAGTGCTCCACATCCTCCAGGTCCTTGAAGAAGTCCAGATGGTCGGCGTCCACATTCAAAATGACGGCGATGGTGGGGAAGAAGGAGAGGAAGGAGTTGCAATATTCGCAGCTCTCCAGGATAATGGTCTCCCCATGTCCCACCCGGTGGCCCGCCCCTAAGAGAGGCAGGGTGCCGCCGATCATCACCGTGGGGTCCAGCCCGGCGGCCATGATGATGTGGGTGCACATGGAGGTGGTGGTGGTCTTCCCGTGGGTGCCCGAGACACACAGGGCGTTCTTATAGTGGCGCATGATGGCCCCCCAGGCCTGGGCCCGCTCAAAGACGGGGATGCCCCGGGTGTGGGCCCCGGAAATTTCGGGGTTGTCGTCGTGGGCGGCGGCGGTGCGGATGACCAGCTCAGCCTCCCCCAGATTCTCCGCCCGCTGGCCGATGGAGACCTGGATGCCGATGGAGCGCAGGTGGTCCACCGTGGCGCTCTCCCGGGCGTCGGAGCCGGTGATGACCATGCCGGTGCCGTGGAGCACCTCGGCCAGGGGGGCCATGGATACTCCGCCGATGCCCACCAGGTGGGCCCGCCTTCCGGGCAGTAGGTAGGAGTCGATATCTAAAGTTGTCATGGAAAACACAACCTTTTCCGAAAAAATTTGCAGGATTTGAGTCTATCTATTATAATGCATTCAGAAGAACTTGGCAAGAACATTATATCAGCCCTGAAAAGAGGTTATACCCGGAAGGAGGGAGAAGAGATGAAATTGACCTGGGAGGACCTGCCCCAGGGGCCGGTAAACTGCCTGGTCCGGCTGGAGGAGGCGGGTTTTGCCGCCTATCCCGTGGGGGGCTGCGTCCGGGATCTGCTGCTGGGAAGAGAGCCGGGGGACGTGGATGTGTGCACCTCCGCCCTGCCGGAGCAGGTCATGGCCCTCTTCCCCCCGGCGGTGCCCACGGGCCTCCAGCACGGCACGGTCACCGTCCCCACCCCTGACGGCAATGTGGAGATCACCACCTTCCGCCGGGAGGAAGGGTACGCCGACGGCCGGCATCCCGACGCGGTGTCCTTTGACGTGGGCCTCCGGGAGGACCTATCCCGCCGGGACTTTACGGTAAACGCCATGGCCCTCGGCCGGGAGGGGGAGACGCTGGACTTTTTCGGGGGCCGGCAGGACCTGAAACGGGGGATCATCCGCTGTGTGGGGGAGCCCGACCGGCGGTTTTCCGAGGACGCCCTGCGGATGCTCCGGGCCCTGCGCTTCTGCGCCCAGCTGGGCTTTGAGTTGGAGGAGAACACTGCCGCCGCCCTCTGCCGCAATGCCCATCTGGTCCAAAAGGTGTCCCGGGAGCGGATCAAGGCAGAGATGGAAAAGACCCTGCTGTCTCCCCGGCCCCAGCTGACAGGGGCGATGGCGGAGGCGGGCCTGCTGGACCACCTGCACAGGTTTCCCAAGTCCCTTGAGCTCTCGTCCCTAGAGACGGTCCCCCCTACGCCAGAGGCCCGGTGGCGGGCCTTCTGCGCCGCCACCGGCTTCCCCATCTCCGCCCTTCCGGCAGAGCGCAGGCTCCGTCGGGCGGTGGAGCACCCGGAGGCGGCGGTGATCCCCACCCTGGCCCTGAAGCCCAAGGACCTGATGGCATTGGGCCTGCAAGGCCCGGAGATCAGCGCTGCCCAGAAAAAGCTGGCCCTCCATATACTGGACTGCCCGGAGGACAACACCTGGGAGGGCCTGACAGCGCTCCTCCGGAGGGGGAGATAGAGGACAAGCCCCCTGCCGTCCCGGGCGGACCTTGTCATTTTTGTGGAGGGGCGCAGACCCTACAGGGCGAGGGATTTGTGAAAAAAGTCCTTTGATTTTGCAGGCTCCTTTTTGGTATACTGAGACCAGACAACTCCATACAGCCATTCGACGACACATGTGGCGCGCTGCGCGTAAATCTGATCACGTACGGAAATACGGCGGCCCTGTGTCTTTTTGTTTGTAAGGCACATGCGGCGGCATGTGCCTTTTTTGCGCGATGGAGACTCAAAGGAGGCATTTTTATGGAAGAAAACAATTATCTGGGAAAAGAAAAGGTGAGCAGGCTACTGCTGCAATTTGCCATTCCCAGCACCCTGGCCCTTGTCATCTCCTGCCTTTACAACATCGTGGACCAGATCTTTGTGGGGAACGGTATCGGCTATCTGGGCAACGCCGCCACCGGCATCATTTTTCCCATCACTGTGATCGGCTGGGGGGCCTCTGTCCTCTTTGGAGACGGCATGGCCACCTATCTCAGCCTGGCCCAGGGCCAGGGGAACACCACCGGGGCCGGGCGGTCGGTGGCCAACAGTATTCTGGGTTCCTTCTGCTCAGGGGTGGTCATCATCGCGGTGTGCTATGCCTTGGGGGATGATATTCTTTATCTTCTGGGCGCCACCGAGGCCACCATCGGGCTGACCCGGGACTACGGCTACATCATCTTTGCCATGATGCCCTTTGCCTTGGTCCAGAATACTTTGGCCTCTATTATCCGGGCCGACGGCAGTCCCAAATACTCTATGGCGGCCATGGTGGTGGGGGCCGTCATCAATATGATCGGGGATCCGGTGGCCATCTTTGTGTTGGGCTGGGGCATCCGGGGGGCGGCTCTGGCCACCATTTTGGGGCAGTTTATCAGCTTCCTCATCTGCGTTGCCTATTTGGGCCGCAGCCGGGTGTTCCGGGTGAAAGCAGCCGACTTTATTCCCAGCTGGAAGCACCTGAAGCCTGTGCTGCCCCTGGGCTGCGGCAGCTTTTTGACTCAGCTGTGTATTGTTGTCACCACGGTGGTCAACAATGTGCTGCTGAAAACCTACGGCGCCCGGAGTGCCTATGGTCCGGACATCCCCCTGTCCGCCTTCGTGGTCATTATGAAACTGTTTCAGATCGTACTGAACATCGCCTGCGGCATTACCGCCGGGGCCCTGCCCATCATGGGCTATAACTATGGGGCCAGACTCTATGGACGGGTGAAGGAGACCTTCAAGCTGGTGGTTTTCTCCACTTTGACGGTCTGCATCGTTGCCACAGCCCTTTTTGAGGGGCTGCCCCTGGCGTTTATCCGCCTGTTCGGGGCGGATGGGGAGCTCTATACCACCTTTGCTGTCCACTGCCTGCGGATCTATCTGTCCCTGCTGATTTTTACCTGCCTCCAAAAGGCCTGCGCCATGTTCCTCCAGTCCATCGGCCACGCCGGGGCGGCTGTGCCCCTGTCGGTGCTGCGGGATGTGCTGCTCATCCTGTTCTCCCTTCTGCTGCCCACGCGGTTGGGAGTGACAGGCATCTTCTGGGCGGCCCCAAGCGCAGACGGGATCGCCATGGCCGTTACGGCAGTAGTAGTCCTGAGGATCTGAAAGAGAATGTAGGAGGAAAGGGGCGGTGTGCCGCCCCGGATTCATGCCCGCCCCCATTCCCGCATATAGATAGCGGGAATGGGGGCGGTTTTGTATGGAGAAACGGAAAAAAGAGGGCCTTTTGGAGCGGACCGCCCAGGTCTTCGACATTCCCGGCCAGGCGGCAGGGCTGCCCCGGGTGGAGATGACGGGCCGCCACGAGCTGCGGATGGAAAACCACCGGGGGATCCTGGCCTACGGCAGAGAGGAGATCATCGTCAGCGGCGGCAAGCTGCTGGTGAAGGTGAAGGGGGAGGGCCTGGAGCTCCGGGCCATGACGGCGGGAGAGCTGCTGATCACCGGCACCATCCTGTCGGTGGAGCTGACGTAGGGCGGGGGCTTGCCTCACCGTTAAAACAGGGAAGGGAGAAGAAAATATGGCGGCAAGCCAGATCGTAAATCTGATCCGGGGCAGCGTCCGGCTACAGGTGGCTGGAGAATTTCCCGAGCGGTTCTTGAACCTATGCGCCCAGCGGGGGACCGCTTTTTGGGCGGTGGAGTGGCCCGACAGTCACACCCTGCGGCTCACCGTGGCCTGGACTGACCGGAAGGGCCTGGAGGAGCTGGCGGAGCGGTCGGGCTGTGCCATCACCGAAGAGGGGAAAAAGGGAGTCCCCCTGTTCCTGCTGGGCTTCCGGAAGCGGTATGCCCTCCTGATAGGGCTGGCCCTGGCTCTGGGGACGGTATTCGTGCTGTCCCAATTCGTGCTGGTCATTGATGTGGAGGGCAACAGTGAGGTGCCCACCCCCGTTATTCTGTCGGAGCTCCGGCGGCAGGGCCTGCGGCCGGGGGTCTACGGACCCGCCCTGGCCCTGCGGGACATCTCCAACGGGGTCATGCTGGAGCTAAAAGACCTGTCCTGGATGGCCATCAATCTCCACGGTATCCGGGCCCATGTCATCGTCCGGGAGGAGGTGCCCGGGGAGAAGGCAGTGGACGAGAGCATCCTGGGAGACATCGTGGCCGAGGCCCCGGCCCTGGTGACCCACCTGGAGGTCTGGTCGGGGGATGCGGCGGTGGCTGAGGGGGCCACAGTGGTGCCCGGGGACGTGCTGATCCGGGGTTCGGTGAAGATGGACCCGCCCCAGTGGAGCGAGAACCCGCCCCAGTGGATGAGCGTCCGGGCCATGGGAAAGGTGGAGGGCCGCACCTGGCGGACCCTCACCGCCGCCATCCCCCTGGAGGCGGAGGTAAAGGTGTACACCGGAGAGGAGACAAGCCGCTGGTGGGGGAGTTTTTTGGGGCAGAGAGTCAATTTTTCCCAAAATAGTGGAATTTCCTGTCCCAAGTATGATAAAATAAGCAGGACTTGGAATCTGACCCTCCCCGGCGGGGAGGCCCTGCCCTTCCTTCTGGGAAAGGAGACCTGGCGGGGTTATGAGACCATTCCGGTGCCGGTAAACGAGGAGGCGGCCCAGGTCCTTTTGGAGGAACAGCTGCTGGAGCGGCTGGAGGCCCAGTTGGGTCAGACGGGGCAGAAGGTCAGTCACAGCTTTTCCGTGCGAAAGACGGAGCAGCTACTGGTGGTCACCCTGACGGCGGAGTGTGTGGAGGAATTGGGGCGGTTTGTGCCGGCCGTGCCGGCGGAGACGGCGCCGTAGGGAACAGACGGAATACAAAGGAGATCCTTTTATGATTGAACAGAGCATTTCCATTGAACGGCTGGAAGAGGCGGTAAACCTTTTCGGA
>CATJWI010000057.1 GCA_949744075.1 uncultured Eubacteriales bacterium
GAAGTCGGCATGGCCCGGGGTGTCCACGATGTTGATCTTGGTGTCCTTGTAGTGGACGGCGGTATTTTTGGCCAGGATGGTGATGCCCCGCTCCCGCTCCAGATCCCCGGAGTCCATGACCCGGTCCACGGTGGCCTGGTTCTCCCGGTAGATGCCCCCCTGCTTGAGCATCTCGTCCACCAGAGTGGTCTTGCCGTGGTCTACGTGGGCAATGATGGCGACATTACGAAGTTTGTTGTTCTGCACCTTTACGCACCTCAAATCTTTTGCGTTTCAAAATAAAATTCTCACACACGGAGTGCTATTATACTCCAGAAAACAGGCAAAATCAATGCTTATTCCGCCTAAAAAGAATTACAGGACGCATTTTCTTTTTAGAAAATGCGTCCTGTGACAAATGTTGCTCTTAGGGGAGCAGCCCATGGGCCTTCAAAGCCTCCACCAGGGCCTCGGCCTTGCCGTCATAGAGCCGGTCCACCAGCACTTCGGCCAGGTCCCAGCCGTACTCCTCTTTGGTAAACGCGGGGGTGTAGGTGGCCACCTCGGCCTCCTTGTCCACCAGGACGGAGCCCTTCTCCTGGAGACGGGTGAGCAGGGAACGGACGGTGGTGCGCTCCCACCCCCGGCGCTCCTTCAGGGACAGCTGGAGGTCCTTGGCGGTCATGGGGACGCCGGTCTCCCAAAGGTCCTCCATGACGGAGAGCTCTGCCTCGGAGATGCGGCGGCTGGTGTAATCAGACATAGAATACCCCTCGATTCCTGATATTTGGGTGTGATTCCCTATAAGAATATACGATTTCGGCTGGATTGTCAAGGGAATGGCGGGTTTTCCGGGAGAAAAGGGCTCATTTCAGCTCCAGGTCCGTGAGCTTTCTCCGGATCAGGTCAAAGGCGTGGCTGGCGGCAATGTGGCGGATGCGCCCCCGGGGCCCCACGGCGTGGACCTGCCGGACAAAGCCGCCCCCCTGCCAGGCGATGCCCACAAACACAAGGCCCACCGGGTTGCCCCGGTCGTCGGGGTCGGGTCCTGCCACCCCGGTGGCCGACACCGCCAGGTCCGCGCCGGTAAGGCGGCGGACCCCCTCCGCCATGGCCCGGGCCACTGGCTCCGAGACCGCCCCGTATTGGTCCAGCAGCTCCTGGGGTACCCCCAGAATGTCATGCTTCACTTCGCTCCAATAGCTGACCACGCCCCCCTTGAAAACAGCGGAGGCCCCGGCCAGGTCGGTAAACCGCTGGGCAATGAGCCCCCCGGTGCAGCTCTCAGCGGCGGAGAGGGTGAGTCCCCGTTCCTTCATGCGCTGGAGGCACACCGCCTCCAGGGAGGGCACGTCCGCCCCATAGACCAGGGGCCCGAAGCGCTCTCTCAGGTCGGCCTCCACCGGGGCGATGAGGGCCCGGGCGGCGGCGGGATCGGCGGCCTTGGCGGTGATGCGCAGCTCCACCTCCCCCTCCTTGGCATAGGGGGCCAGGGTGGGGTTCTCCATGGCGTTCATCTGTTCCCGCAGCTGGCTCTCAGCGGCGGACTCCCCAATGCCGAACAGCCGCAGGGAGCGGCTGACGATAGCCCCGTCGGTGAGGTCGGACAGAAAGGGGATGGCCTTATCCCGGAACATAGGCCCGCACTCGCTGGGGGGCCCGGGCAGCATCACCACCCGGACCCCGCCGGCGACAAAGCCGCAGCCCGGCGCGGTGCCCCGGTCGTTCTGAAAGGGGACGCAGCCCTCGGGAAGGTAGGCCTGCTGGTAATTGTTCTCGGTCATCCGGCCCGAATCGGGGTGGAGCTTGCAGAAAAAGTTCTCCATCCGCCGGGCGGCCTCCTCGTTGTACACCAGCTTTTTGCCAAAGCAGTCGGCCAATACGTTCTTGGTCAGGTCGTCGCAGGTGGGCCCCAGTCCCCCGGTGGTGATGATGAGGTCGGCCCGGGTCTTGGCCACCTCCACGGCCTGCCGCAGCCGCTGGGGGTTATCCCCCACCACGGTGTGGTAGAAGACATTGATGCCCAGGGCGGACAGCTCCTTGGACAGGGTCTGGGCGTCGGTGTTGGCGATGTTGCCCAGCAGCAGCTCGGTGCCCACGGCAATGAGCTCGGCGGTGTGGGACATGGAAAGGACCTCCTCTCGGGGATGGAAAAAGAAATTACAGCTATTATAGCACAGGAAGGAGGGGCGGGCAAAATTTTTTATTGCCTTTCCGGAAAAAAAGGTATATAATAGCCCCAACCATTTCAAAGTGAGGTTCTCCCCATGAAGCGAAGCATCCTCACAACCACATCCTTTTTCTCCTTTTCCTATGCCCGATTTACGGGCATGGGCTATTTTGCCGCGGAGAAATAGGATGAACGGAATGAGCCTGTCCGCCAATGGGCGGACCTGACAGTGTGATCCAAAGGACTCATTGATGTTCATCATCAATGAGTCCTTTTTATATTCCAAGGGAAAAAGGAGAAGAGAACTATGGTAGTCGTTATGAAGCCGGGCACCCAACAAAGGGAGATCGACAAGCTCATCGCCCAATTCCAGCTCCAGGACCTGCAAGTGGACGTGATCAACGGCGTGGGCTGCACCATCCTGGGCCTGGTGGGGGACACCACCCCCCTGGACATGGACAAGATCGCCATCAACGAGCACGTGGAGCGGGTCATGCGGGTCCAGGAGCCCTTTAAGAAGGCCAACCGGAAGTTCCACCCCGAGGACACGGTGGTAAAAAGCGGCGCCGCCGCCATCGGCGGTGGGAGCTTCGCCGTCATCGCCGGGCCCTGCTCGGTGGAGAGCGAGGAGCAGATCATCGGTGTGGCCAAGGACGTGCAGGAGTCGGGGGCGGCCCTCCTCCGGGGCGGCGCCTTCAAGCCCCGGACCAGCCCCTACTCCTTCCAAGGCATGGGTACCCAGGGCTTGGACCTACTGTTGGAGGCCAAAGCGGCCACCGGCATGCCCATCGTCACCGAGCTCATGAGTCCCAAGTACTGCCAGCTCTTTGAGGACAAGGTGGACATCATCCAGATCGGCGCCCGGAACATGCAGAACTTTGACCTTTTGAAGGAGGTGGGCAAGCTTTCCAAGCCCATCCTCCTCAAGCGGGGCCTGTCCTCCAGCTACGAGGAGTGGATCATGTCA
>CATJWI010000058.1 GCA_949744075.1 uncultured Eubacteriales bacterium
CATCCTCACTCCCGAGGGCATCATCGCCGCCCGGGACAAGCTGGGGCGGCTGCCCATCCTGGTGGGCCAGAGCGGGGATGGCTGCTGCGTGTCCTTTGAGTCCTTCGCCTACTAGAAGGTGGGCTACTACGACGCCTATGAAGTGGGACCGGGGGGGATCTTGAAGATCACCGCCAAGGGTTGGGAGACCCTGGCCCCGGCGGGGAAGGACATGAAGATCTGCGCCTTCCTCTGGACCTACTACGGCTACCCCAACTCCACCTATGAGGGGGTCAATGTGGAGCTCATGCGCTATAAGAATGGGGAATTGATGGCCAAGGATGAGGCGGAGCGGGGGGGCATCCCGGAGGTGGACTATGTGGCCGGCGTGCCCGACTCCGGCGTGCCCCACGCCATCGGTTATGCCAAGGAGAGCGGGAAGACCTTTTCCCGGCCCTTTGTGAAATATACCCCTACCTGGCCCCGGTCCTTTATGCCCGCCAACCAGGAGGTGCGTAACCAGGTGGCCAAGATGAAACAGATCCCCGTCTCCGAGCTGATCCAGGGCAAGAAGCTGCTCTTTGTGGACGACTCCATTGTCCGGGGCACCCAGCTGCGGGAGACGGTGGAGTTCCTCTATGAGTCGGGGGCCAAGGAGGTCCATATGCGCTCGGCCTGTCCGCCCATTATGTACGGCTGTAAGTTTTTGAATTTCTCCCGGAGCAATTCCGACATGGAGCTCATCGCCCGGAAAACGGTGCAGGAGCTGGAGGGGGACGAGGGCCAGAAGCATCTGGACGAGTATGCCGACGCCTCCACCCAGCGGGGGCAGTGCCTGCTGAAGAGCATCTGCAAGTCCCTGGGCTTCGACTCCCTGGGCTACCAGTCTCTGGACAGCCTGCTGGAGGCCATCGGCATGGACCGGGACAAGATCTGCACCTATTGCTGGACTGGAAAGGAGTAAGAAGACGTGGAAAAGAGCTTTTCCCAGAGCTACGCCGCCGCCGGGGTGGACATCACCGCGGGCTATGAGTCGGTGGAGCTGATGAAGAAGCACGTGAAGCGGACCATGATCCCCGGGGTGCTGGGGAGCATCGGGGGCTTTGCGGGGCTCTTTGAGCTGGACCTGGCCCAGTATTCCAAGCCGGTGCTGGTTTCGGGCACCGACGGGGTGGGCACCAAGATCCGCCTTGCCCAGCTACTGGACAAGCATGATACGGTGGGCATTGACTGCGTGGCCATGTGCGTCAACGATATCCTGGCCTGCGGGGCTAAGCCCTTGATCTTCCTGGACTATATCGCCTGCGGAAAGAATGAGCCCGAGAAGATCGCCGCCATCGTTGCCGGCGTGGCCGAGGGCTGCGTCCAGGCGGGCTGCGCCCTGGTGGGCGGGGAGACCGCCGAGCACCCCGGCATGATGCCCGAGCAGGACTACGACCTGGCGGGCTTCACCGTGGGCGCGGTGGATAGGGACGCTATTTTGGACGTCAACGAGATGAAGGCGGGGGACGTGATCCTGGCCCTGCCCTCCACCGGGGTCCACTCCAACGGCTTTTCCTTGGTACGGAAGGTTTTCGACCTGGAGGGGAAGGACCTGCACCGCTATGTCCCCGAGCTGGGAGCGGAATTGGGGGAGAGTCTGCTGACTCCCACACGCATCTATGTCAAACCCGTTTTGAAGCTGATGGAGCAGGTGAAGGTCCACGGGGTGAGCCACATCACCGGCGGCGGCTTCTATGAGAACATCCCCCGTTGCCTCCCCGAGGGGCTCAGCGCCCGGATCGAGAAGAAGCGGGTGAGTATCCTGCCCATTTTTGACCTCATCGCCAAAGAGGGGAACATCCCCGAGCGGGATATGTTCAACACCTACAATATGGGCGTAGGCATGGCCCTGATGGTCCCCGGCGCCGACGCCGACAAGGCCATGGCCCTGCTAAAGGCAGAGGGGCAGGAGAGCTATGTGATGGGAGAGGTCGTCAAGGGCGAAAAGAGCGTGGAACTGAGATGAGATAGGAGAGTGGAGATGTGGTGTCCGACGGAGCCGGACCAATTGAAATATTCCGGCTGTGCTGGAACACTGCTTTTTATCTCCTATCTCCACTCTCCTATCTGAATAAAGAGGTGGTAGGGAGCATGACAACGAAGATCGCGGTGCTGGTCTCCGGCGGGGGGACCAACCTCCAGGCCCTGTTAGACGCCCAGGGCCGGGGAGAGATCCCTGGGGGGGAGATCGCGCTGGTGGTGGCCTCCAAGCCCGGGGTTTTTGCCCTGGAGCGGGCGGAGAAGGCGGGGGTGGAGGCCCTGGTGGTGGCCCGGAAGGACTACCCGGATACCGACGCCTTCTGTGAGGCCCTGTTGGGGACACTGGAGAGCCGGGGGATTGGCCTTGTGGTGCTGGCGGGGTTTTTGTCCATCCTGAACGGGGCGTTTATCCGCGCCTATGAGAATAAGATCATCAACATCCACCCCAGCCTGATCCCCTCCTTTTGCGGCAAGGGATTTTACGGGCTGAAGGTCCACGAGGAGGCTCTGAAGCGGGGGGTGAAGGTGACGGGAGCCACCGTCCACTTTGTGAACGAGGGGGCCGACGAGGGGCCCATCATCCTCCAAAAGGCGGTGGATATCCTGCCGGGGGACACCCCGGAGAGCCTCCAGAAGCGGGTGATGGAGCAAGCCGAGTGGAAGCTGCTGCCCCAGGTGGCGGCCCTCTTCTGCGCCGGGCGGCTGCGGGTGGAGGGAAGGCACGTCCATATCGTTTGAACCCTTGACAGCTCAAGCCTTTCCATGGTATCCTAACAACAGAAAAATGGACTGCATGACTGACGGAAGTGGATGGACCACATGGAGTGCAGCACCGGAACCTGCCGACCGTCTGGGCGCACTTATCCTTGGGGTGGTGCGCCCTTTTTGCCGGACAGAATGGGGAAATACATTAGTTAGAAGGAGCGAATGAATGATGGAGCTTTGTGAACTGCTGAGGAGCAACGCCTATCCCGGCCGGGGCATCGCCCTGGGCCGCAGCGCCGACGACAAGCGGGCGGTGATGGTCTATTTCATCATGGGCCGCAGTGAGAACAGCCGCAACCGTATCTTTGAGGAGACCGCCGACGGCATCCGCACCAAGGCCTTTGACGAGAGCAAGATGACCGACCCTTCCCTTATCATCTACCATCCGGTGCGGGTGCTGGAGGGCGGCATGACCATCGTCACCAACGGGGACCAGACCGATACCATCCGGGACG
>CATJWI010000059.1 GCA_949744075.1 uncultured Eubacteriales bacterium
CAACGGAGACTTTTACGTCCTCTCCACCGGCCAGCCCCTGGGTCTGGTGGTCACCGATGGGGTGGTCCGCTCCTCCTCGTCCTACCACTCGGCCATCGGTTTCCGGGCCGACGGCACCGCCTTTGTGGGCACCCCCAACCTCTATGTCTCGGCCACCATGCTGGGGGAGCGGGTCACTGTCTTCGGCGGGGTGAACAAGGTCCGCCAGATCCGCTCGGCAGATGGCGGCGGTCTGACCCTTCTGACCCCCGACTTTGGGGCCAACACCCAGAATACCTCTCCCGGAGTAGACGTGTTCCTCCGGGTGCTGACGGTGGAGGAGGCCATCGATGCCCGCCAGCCCCTCCTGCCCCCACAGCCCGACCCTCTTCCGGAGGAGACGGTGAGCCCGGAGGCCACCCCGACCCCCGGGGGCGAGGAGGGGACCCTCCCCGAGCCCACTCCCACTCCTGAGCCTGCCCCCACCCCCGAGCCCATCCCCCTGCGGGAAATGGACCCCAGCGACCCCGTCCTTTTGGCGGAGGAGACCGGCCTGGGCCGAGAGCTGACTCTGGCAGAGGAGCTGCGGATCGGGGGCCGGGTAAGCTGTGTGGTGGATTATGTCTCCGAGGCCGCAGGCTCCAACCCCATCCCTGAGGGCTGCTTCGTCCTCACCATGAACGGCAAGGATGACCAGGGCACCCTGAACATGCTCCGGGCCCTCCAGCCCGGGGACCGGGTGGACATCGACATCACCAGCGAGGACCGCCGCTGGGAGGAGGCCAAGGAGGCCCTGGGGGCCATGTACCGCCTACTGGACAACGGCCAGCTGGGCCCCAATCTCAACGCCGAGCGCACCGCCCGCACCGCCATCGGTGTCAAGGCCGACGGCACTGTAGTCTTCTACACCATGGACGGCAAGCAGTCCGGCCTCAGCATCGGCGCCACCTGCACCCAGGTGGCTCTGCGCCTGCGGGAGCTGGGCTGCGTGGAGGCGGTGGGCCTGGACGGCGGCGGCTCCACCACCCTGGGCCTCACCACTCCGGCCCAGTCGGCCATGACCATCGCCAACAGCCCCTCCGACGGCAGTGAGCGGAAAAACTCCACCGCCATTTTCCTCACCACCGAACTGAAGGCCACGGGGACCCCGGCATACCTCCAGGTGGAGCCCGGAGATGCCCTGCTACTGGCAGGGGCCACCCTGCCCCTGGGGGCCTACCAGGTGGACACGGGCTACCGCCTCATGGGGGTGGCGGACAAGGTGAGCTATACGGCGGAGGGGGGCGGCAGGGTAGAAGACGCCCTTTTCACCGCGGGCCAGACCGACGCCACCACCACCATCACAGCCACCCAGGGCAGGCTGACAGGCGCCGCCACCGTCACCACCGTCCGCACCCCCGACGAGATCGTGGTCACCAACGAGGCCACCGGCGGCCGGGTGCTGGCCCTGGCCCTGGACCCGGGGCAGCAGGTCTCCCTCCAGGCGGCCAGTTCCTGGCGAAAGCTGCTCCTCCAGTCCCAGGACAGCTGCTACACCTGGTCCTGCGACGAGGCCATCGGTGCCGTCACCGAAGACGGGACCTTCACCGCCGGGGACAAAACGGCGGGGGGGAACCTCACCGTGGCCTCCGGGGACAAGGTGGTCACCATCCCGGTGAACGTGGCGGGCCACATCCTGCCCCTGGAGGACTTTGAGGGGGAGCGCGCCCCCTATGGAGACGACAGCGGCTCCGGGACCCTGACGGAGCTGGAGACCGACCTGGCCCATGTCCGCGCCGGACGGCAGAGCCTGAAGGTAGACTACGAGATGGGCTGGGAGGAGTACGCCAATCTTAAGATGAACGCTGCCCTGCCCGCCGGGGAGAAGTACCTGGGCCTGTGGGTCTACGGCGACGGGTCGGGCAACAGTCTGACGGCGGTGTTCCAGGGCGGGGAGGAGGAGCTCCCCGTGCCCGCCTGTATCCTGGACTTTACGGGCTGGAAGCACCTGCTGATCCCCATCCCTGCCGACGGCACAGTGCTGAGTGTGTTGCGGTTCTATGGAGACGGCGAGGGGACCTCCGGCACCGTCTGGCTGGACCAGCTCACCACCTCCAATGAGGAACTGGAGGACCAGACGGCGCCCATGATCGACCTGAAGGTCTCCGGCGGGGTGCTCACCGCCGCCATCAGCGACAACGTGGACCGGACCCTGGAGGCGAAGAATATCACCGCCACCTATGACGGCTGGGGGCTGGAGATTAATTGGGACGCCAAGACGGGTACCCTCACTGCCCAACTGCCCCAGGAGAGCGCCCAGCCCGCCTCCGAGGGCGGAGAGGCTGCACCCCAGCCTTCCCACCGGGTGACGGTGACAGCGGCGGACGTCAGCGGCAACTTGGGCCGGGCCTCCTTGGAGATCATTGGGGACAAAACGGTGGAATTTGCCGACATGACCGACCACTGGGCGGCCGGCTTTGCAGGCTACCTCTATGAGCAGGGCATCACCAAGGGCGTCTCCGACGGAGCCACCCTCTACTACCAGCCCAACACCAACATCACCCGGGCGGAGTTCTTTACCATGGTGGCCCGCTGGATGGGCCTGGACCTAACCCAATATGAGGGGGCCCAGCTGCCCTTTGCCGACGCAGGGGAAGTCCCGGCCTGGGCGGTGCCCGCCGTGGCGGCTATGTATGACCGGGGCATCGTGAAGGGGAGCCTGGACTATGGCGTACTGTATCTTTACCCCAATACGGGCATCAGCCGGGCGGAGGTGATGACCATCCTGGGCCGCACCCAGCCCAAGGGCTACCCCGAGGCGGAGCTAAAGGACTTCACCGACTGGGCCGAGGTCCCGGCCTGGGCGGAGACCTATGTCCGGACCCTGGTGGGCCAAAAGATCGTCAACGGCTACGAGGACGGTTCTCTGAAGCCCAACGCCCCCATGACCCGGGGCGAGGTGGCCAAGGTATTGACCGTCCTGCGCTGAGGCGCCCCCTCATTTACACCAGGACCCCCACCCCCGTCATTGCGAGGGCCTGAGAGACCGCTTTTCCAAATAAAAGTAAAGCCAATGGTCGCGTAGTCATATAAAGCCAAGTATTTCCTGACAGAGAGACATCCAAATTACTACGAATGAATAAAACTTAGTAAGAAGAAATTTCGAAAGATGTAAACATGTTGCCCTCGGAAACGATCCACGGAGAGCTTCCGAGGGCAACTACATGTATGATGCCAGCAAGCATCGCTGTTTGGGAACGAGCGGCAGCTTGACAGGGGGCATGGCCCC
>CATJWI010000060.1 GCA_949744075.1 uncultured Eubacteriales bacterium
GCGGGGTAGCCCTCCTCGCCGGGCATCTCCTCCAGACGGCCGGACATCTCACGCAGGGCCTCGGCCCAGCGGGAGGTGGAGTCGGCGATGACGGCCACGTCATAGCCCATGTCCCGGAAGTATTCGGCGATGGTGATGCCCGTATAGATGCTGGCCTCCCGGGCGGCCACCGGCATGTCGGAGGCGTTGGCAATGAGTACCGTCCGTTTCATGAGGGACTCCCCGGTGCGGGGATCGGTGAGCTCGGGGAACTCCCGGAGCACGTCGGTCATCTCGTTGCCCCGCTCGCCGCAACCGATGTAGATAACGATGTCCACGTCGGACCACTTGGCCATCTGGTGCTGCATCACTGTCTTGCCCGAGCCAAAGGGCCCGGGGATGGCAGCGGTACCGCCCTTGGCCACGGGGAACAGGGCGTCCACGATGCGCTGTCCCGACAGCAGAGGGGTCTTGGGGGGATATTTGTGCTCATAGGGCCGGCCCACCCGGACGGGCCAGGTCTGCATCAGCTTCAGCTCGTGGCGCTCCCCCTTGTCGTCCAGGAGGACGCCCACGGGCTCGGTGACGGTGTAGTCCCCGGCCTGGATGGACAAAATTTCGCCGCTGAGGCGGGGAGGCACCATGATTTTGTGGAGTACCACACTGGTCTCCTGGACGGTGCCGATGACGTCGCCGCCGGAGACCTTGTCCCCGGCCTGGACCGTGGGAGTAAAGGCCCACTTCTTCTCCCGGCTGAGCCCGGGCAGCTGGATGCCCCGGGTGATATTAGCCCCGGCTACCTTTACGATCTCCTCCAAAGGCCGCTGGATGCCGTCATAGATATTTTCGATCATGCCGGGACCCAACTCCACGCTGAGGGGAGCCCCGGTGGTGAGCACCTCCGCCCCCGGCCCCAGGCCGGAGGTCTCCTCATAAACCTGGATGGAGGCCGAGTCTCCATTCATGGTCAAAATTTCTCCAATGAGCTGCTGGGGTCCCACCCGGACCACGTCGGCCATGTTGGCCTCGCTGAGCCCGGTGGCCACCACCAGGGGCCCGGACACCTTTACCACTTTTCCGCTCAACTGTTCAACCTTCTTTCCTGGGGCGGCCGCAGCCGCCCGGAATTGCGTATCTTTTTCTGAGGAACGAGGTTATCCGCCCTTGTTCCATTTGCGCTTGAAGCGCTCCCACAGGGAGGGCTTCTCGTATCCCCTGGCAATGCGGAACTCCCGCTCCGCCTTTTCCGCCTGACGAAGGGCCTTTTTTTCGCCGGAGGTCAAATAGGGTTAGTCTCCCCGGCGGAGAGCTCCGCGTTCATTTTACCTTGCTGTAAACCGGATGGGTTTATCATAGTCCCTTCCCCTCCCGCTTCTTCTCCCGGCGCTTCCGGAGGGTCTCCTCCGCCCCGTAGGCCAGGCTCCGGCGGACCCAGTCCTCCTTGGCCGCCTTTCGGGGGTCCTTCTTCTTTCCAAAGAGAGAGCCGAAAATCATATCCCTCTCCCCCTTACAAAATGTCCGCGCCCACGGCCCGCTCCACGGCGGTCTTCACCTGGCTCATACCGATGCCCAGACTGCCCTCCTTGCCGGGAATGAGGATAATGGCCGGGGTCAGGGCGTCCTTATACTTCTCCAGCTCAGCCCCCAGGTCCTTGGCGTAGCCCTCGGTGAGGTAGACGATGGCGTAGTCCTCCCGGGCCAGCCGGTGAAGGGTCAGCCGAGCCTCCTCCAGGGTATCCGCCGGAAACACATGGAGCCCCAGGGCCCGAAAGCCCAATACGCTGTCCCGGTCCCCCAGGGCGGCGATGCGATATTCAGACATAGCACTCACGCAGCCTTTCCCGGATGGCCTCTCCGCTTAGTCCGGCCCTTCTGCCCGCCAGGATGGTCCGCACGGCGGTGGCCTCCGCCTCCCGGGCACACAGGTAGCCCACTACCGTCTGCTCCCCAAAGGCCACCAGCCGGGCCTTGGAGAGGTAGGCAGTAAGGGCGTTGTCGCAGGCCCTCTCGAACCCGGTCATACCCCCCGCCCCGGGGGCGGCCACCAGGCTGCCCAGCTGGGCGGCCTCCTTCAGGGAAGAGACGGCGAACCGAGCAGAGAGCTCCGCCCCCTTGGCACCTGCCAGAGCCTCCGGGTCCACGTTCCCCCCAGGGATCAGGCTGGCCTTCAGCACCTCCTGGCTCACTCCCATCCGGGCACACCGGACGGCCACCCGCAGGTTCACAGCGTCGATGGAGAGCTTCACATAGCCCTCCAAAAAGGGGCTGCCGCTGTCCTTGGCCGCCTGAGTCATCTCGGCGTAGCAGGCCCGGTCCAGAATGATGTCGGCCCACTGGGGGTCGTGGCGCTCGGCCAAAGCCGCCTTGGCCTCCTCCACCGCCTTGCGGAAGGGACCGGACACCCAGGACAGGTCCCCCCGCTGGAAGGAGGCGGCCAGAGTTGCCGGATCATAGCGGCCGCCGGCCATCAGCAGCCGGTCGGCCTCCTCCCCCATGGCCTCCGCCTTGATCAGCACCTTGGCGTTGTGGCAGTCGTATTTGATCTGGAACACCTCGATGAGCGACTGCCGGGGCACCGCGCCCTTCAGGTCCCGGAACAGCTCCCCCCGGGCCTGGGCCAGCACGGCGTTCACCGCCGGGACGCTCAGGTTCTCCGGTTCGGGGTAACCGCACTCGGAGAAGAGCTTGACGCACTCCTCGTCGGTGCGGGCGTCTATCATCCTCTCCTGTCTCTCCCGGGTGAGCAGCCGGGTCTCCATAGCCCGCACCCGGGTGGAGAGGGAGAGATAATCAGTATCCTTCACGGCGTCCTCCTTTCCCCGGGGCCATTACTCCCCGAACAGGGTCTGAGCCACCTGCCGCTCGATCTCCGGCCGGATCAGGCGCACCAGGGTCTCAAAGGCGCAGTTGACCTCCACGCCCTCGCTGGCCAGGATAAACCCTCCCCGGATGGGCCGGGTCTCCTGGGACACCGTGAGCATCCCGGTACCCGAGAGGAGGGCGGAGCCGGCGGTAACTACCTTGTCCAAAATGGCGCCGGCGGGGGTATCTGTGACCTCGTCGGGCAGCTTGGGCGCCACCGCTTTGGCCAGCAGCTCGTTGGCCTTGGCGCAGACCTGCTTGCCCACCCGCTTCTGGTCCTGAGGGGAGAAGATGACCTCCTCCCGCCCAGTGGAGGCAGCCCGGGCGCACAACCCGGCAAGCAAGTCGATGTATTCCTCCTCCGGCAGGGCCAGCAGGGCCTCCAGGGCCTTATCAAAGGCCTGGCTCAGCATCTCCTGCTTGGCGCCCAGGAGCAGCTTCCGCCCCTCTAGCTGGGCAACACTCTCCATGCGGACCACCCGCTCGGCGGCGCTCTTCTCGCCCCGGGCCAGGAGGTCCGCCCGTTCCTTTTCCGCCCGCTCCGCCCACTGCCCGGCGGTGGCGTCAGCCTCTGCCCTGGCCTGGGCCAGGATGGCGTCCGCCTCGGCCTGGGCGTCGGCGGCGATCTTGGCTGTGATCTTTTCGATTCCGTTCATAGCTGTCCGCCCTTTCCCAAGCTTAGATGTTAAGGAGCATCAGGATGGAGGCCAGCAGGGACAAAATGGCGTAGAATTCCACCGTGATACATAGGGCCATACCCTTGGCCCAGTCGTCGGGCCGCTTGGCCAGCACATTGATGGACCCCGCGGCCACCCGGCCCTGGGCCACGGCGGAGATACCGCCGCCGATGGCAATGGGCAGGCAGGCCGCCAGATACCGCAGGCCCTGGATGATGGTCAGGTCCACATAGCTGCCGTCCAGCATCCCCATCCGCAGCAGGCACATAAAGCCCACCACCAGGCCGTAGAGGCCCTGGGTACCGGGGACCACCTGCAGGATCATGACCTTACCGAACTTGCTGGGGTCCTCGCACAGCAGCCCCGTGCCCGCCTCGCCGGCCAGGCCGGTACCCCGGGCGCTGCCCGCGCCCGCCAAACAAACCGCCAGGCCCGCGCCAAGCATGGCCAGGGCCGCTCCCGTCGGGATGTCGAAAATTCCCATGATATGTTTCCTCCTTCTTATTTTTCACGAAATAATATCGCAGTATTTGGTATCCAGCTCCAGGGGGTGGAAGGCTCTGCCGCCGTCCTGGTAGAACTTCCCGAAGTATTCCAGGCACTGGAGCCGCAGGTCGTGGACATAGCAGCCCAGCAGGTTGAGTCCGAAGTTCAAAGCGTTGCCCACCATAGAGATGAGCAGGAACACCACCACGTTCCCCGCGATGGCCCCCAAGGTGTTGAACACCTGGGCGATCACGTTGCCCGCCAGCATCAGAGCCATAAGCCGGGAATAAGAGAGGATGTCCCCAAAATATCCGGTGATGTGGTTATACAGGGAGCCGAACACCCCCGTGATCCGCCCAAAGCCCTTTCCGGTGAGCAACGGTCCCGCCACCACCATCACCGCGCCCAGGATCAGCACGATATGGGTGACGCCCGCCGCCATGAGCCCAGCGCCCAGGAAGACCACCCACCAGGTGACCTCCTCGCAGACGGCGTCCACCACCTGGCCCCGCTTTAGCTTTTCGATAAAGCTCACCAGCATGCCGGTGACGATCTGCACCAGGCCCAGGGCCATGGACCCCACCAGGATCATCAGGGTATCCTCCAGAGGGGTAAAGAGGGCGGGCAGGGCCGTCAGCGTGGTGTCGGGGTCGATGAGCCGGGCAATCTGGGGAATAAAATCCCCGAAAAAGCTGCCCGTCAGCGCCCCCATAATAAAGGTGCTCACCCCACATAGCCCCAGCAGGGGCACCATGTGCCGCATGGTGGGACCCTTGGGCCGGAATTTTTTCTGGACCACCAGGGAGACCAGCACCATCAAAAGCCCGTATCCCATGTCCGCCAACATAATGCCGTAAAACAGGATGAAGAAGGGGGCCATCAGAGGGTTAGGGTCCACCGTCCCGTAGGCGGGCAGGGAATACATCTCGGTGACCATGCTCAGAGGCCGGGTGAACCAGTTGTTTTTCAGCTTCACCGGTACCTGTGGGTACTCCTCCTCTCCCGGCTCCTCCGCCTCCCAGGCGCAGGGATAGCTCTCCAGCAACTTAGCCAGCCTTTCCTCCTCCTCGGCGGGGAACCAGCCGGTGAGAAGGAAGGTCTCCCCCGTCTGGGCCAGACGCTGCTTGGCCTCCTCCCGCCGGACCTCCTGATCGACCCGATCCACGTAGAGCTTCACGTCCTCCCCGTGGTCGGCAAAGTCGGCGATGAGCTGGCCGGTCCGCTCCCGCTTCCGGGCGTTGTCCTCCAGTTCCCGCTCCAGCCGGGCGTCGTTCTCCGCCGCCGTACCGCTGAGGCCCCGGAACACCGTCCGGGAGAAGCTGCAGCCCTGCAGGACCTCCTGGGCCTGTCCCTCCACGCTCTTGTGGCAGAGGAGAAAGAGATACCGAAAGCTCCGGTCCTCTCCCACCGCCGTCAGGGTACACAGCTCGCCCAGTTCCTCCCTCACAGTCTCCAGATCGGTGGCCAGGGGGACCGTCCCCAGCAGGGCAGTGACCCATTGGTCGGAGGGGGTATCCAGAGGAGCCTCCAGCCCCAGCCAGGGGGTCAGGGCGGCCCGCTGGCTCTGGAGCTTTGCCGCCTCCGCCTCCATGGCACTCAAGTTCCACTGGGCCGCACAGATGTTATCCACAACGGTCTCGGTCTCTCTATAGGCCCGCTCATCAAAAAACCGCTCTCCAGTGACCTCCGGCCGGGGGGTAAGCCCCCCCACCTTCACGCCGCCGTAGCGTTTCAACAGCTCCAGAGCCTGAACGCCGGCGTCCCTGCGGCCCCGGGCCATGGCCAGGGCCTCTCCCGAGGGGCGGGTCAGCCCTGCCCAGGCCGGATCCCCCTGGAGCCCGGGGGGCGCGTCGGCCACCTCCAGGCAGCCCAGAGCCTGGAGCCGGCCCAGCAGCTTCTCCCGGTCGGCGTTCAATGCAATGAGCCGTAGCCGTTTCATTTTTACGATGGCCATATCAGCTTCTCACGACCCTTCCCACGATCTGCACCACAGCCTTGTCCATCTCCGCTCCGGCCTTGGCCTTCAGCGCCTCGCACTCTTTCTCATATTCCGCCAGCACGGCTTTGCCCTTCTCCGCCCCGGCGGCCTCAGCTTGGGCCATGGCCGCCTTGACCTGCTCCTGCGCCTCCTGCCGGGCCCTGGCCAGCATAGCCTGTCCCGCCTTCAGCGCCTCCTGCGTCAAAGTCTTGGCCTCCGCCTGGGCCTTCGCCACGCAGACCTTGGCCAGCTCCTCGCTGTCGGCCACCTGCTTGATCGCATCCATAGACATATTCTCACCGCCTTTATCCGGGTGTAAAGCCAATTCTTGGCTGTATACAAGTATACTCCAAATCCATTTTTAATGCAAGAGCGCCTCTATTTTTTAGTATACTCCACAGTTTTCGAATTTTTCATACAAATTAGCATCATTTTTTAATATAATCTACAACTTTTTCTTCATTTTAGATATCATACATTTGTAGTTTATTTCAAAAATTCAAAGAAAATCGTCTAAGTTGCACGAATTTAAACTAATAATTTTTCTGTTTTACACAAGGCAGCCAAAAGGCAATATCTCCGCAGAGCAAGACCCCATACCGTCCACCCGCGCCAGGCAAGCAACCCCCCCGTCGGGGCGGCCCCCAGGGGCCCCCCCCCTACCCCCCCCCCCCCCCCCACCAAAAACGCGCCCGGGGGGGCGCGCC
>CATJWI010000061.1 GCA_949744075.1 uncultured Eubacteriales bacterium
AAGACCACGATATCGTCCCCGGTGGTGGCCTTAAATGTCACTTCCGCGCCGGTGGAGCGGCCGATCCAGTTGCGCTGCTGGATCTTCACCCGCTCGATGAAGTCCAGATCGTCCAGGTCGTCAATGAGCCGCTGGGCGTACTCGGTGATTTTGAGCATCCACTGGCTCTTCTCCTTGCGGATGACGGCGGAGCCGCAGCGCTCGCAGACGCCCTCCACAACCTCCTCGTTGGCCAGGACACACTTGCAGGAGGTACACCAGTTCACAGGCATGGTGGCCTTATAGGCCAGGCCCTTCTTAAAGAGCTGGAGGAAGATCCACTGGGTCCAGTGGTAGTATTTCGGGTCGGTGGTGTCCACCACCCGGTCCCAGTCGAAGGAGTAGCCCAGCAGCTTCAACTGGGCGGTGAAGTTGGCGATGTTGTCCTTCGTCACCTGGGCGGGGTGGATGTGGTTCTTGATGGCATAGTTCTCCGTGGGCAGGCCGAAGGCGTCATAGCCCATGGGGAAGAGGACGTTATAGCCGTCCATGCGCCGCTTCCGGGCCACCACGTCCATGGCGGTGTAGGGCCGGGCGTGGCCCACGTGGAGCCCCTGTCCAGAGGGGTAGGGGAACTCCACCAGGGCGTAGTATTTGGGCTTGTCGCTGTGGTCGTGGGCGGCGAAGGACTTCTTCTCCTGCCAGACCTTTTGCCATTTGGGTTCGATGGAACCGAAATCGTATTTCATGGTATCACGCTTTCCTTCGTAATATGGAGAATGTGACCTACATTATACTGGAAATCGAAGCGGATTGCAAGAGGGGAGAGGGGATTGACTGCTTTTTGACGGTGTGGCAGACGAAAAAAGCAAACGGCGTGCGCCGTTTCCCCTTTCACTTCGGAACGGGAAGATGAGCAAAGAAAGAAGAAATCTATTGTGAAAAAGAGAGCGTTGTCTCTGCTGTTGGCCCTGGGCATGGTCCTGTGCCTCCTGCCCGCTCATTCTCTGCCCCTGACCCACCCCGCCATGGTTTTGCGCTTCCGGCAGGACTTGCTGGGGGCCTTTTTATTCCTTAAAGGGCCCGCAGGAGATTCTTTCATAAATCTTAAGCATCTCATAAGCCCATCTTCCCATATTCCTGGTACCATGGACAGCAAGAGGTGAGGAGAATGAAAAAAACGGTGGGCCTCAGTGGCTTTGCACTGAAGCGGATCGCGGTGGCCAGCATGATCGTGGACCATGTGGGGTCCATTGTCCTGCGGGCCATGATGGCGCCTTACATGACAGGGGGGACCCTGACGGTGAATGGGGATTCCCCCGCCCTGCTGTGGCATCTTATGAAGGCCCGGGAGGTGTGCGAGGTCCTGGGCAGCATCGCCTTTCCCCTGTTCTGCTTTCTGATGGCGGAGGGGTTCCTCCACAGCCGGGACCGGATGGGCTACGGGCTGCGGATGGGGGTGTTCGCCCTGCTGTCCGAGGTGCCCTTTGACCTGGCCCACTACGGGCGGCCTCTGGACCTGCGGCTGCAAAACGTCATGTTTACCCTGACGGTGTCTATCTTTACCCTGCTGCTCATCGCCAAGGCGGAGGACCGCTGGGCGGAGCAGAGGGCGGCCAGGGGCGGGGCTGTCGCCCTGTTGACCCTGGCCGGGGCGGGGGCAGCCTACCTTTTCCGGGGGGAGTATGTATTCCTGGGGGTCTTTGCCGTGGTGTTGTTCTACCTGCTGCGGGACAAGGGGCGGCTTCGGGCGCTGGGGCTGGTCCCTCTGCTGGTGGCCTCCCCCTGGGTGCTACTGGCGGTTCCTCTGATGCTGCTCTACAGCGGGGAGCGGGGGAAGGGGTCCAAGTGGTTCTTCTACTGTTTCTATCCCCTCCATTTTTTGGCGCTGGCGGCTGTGGCGGCTGCTATTCTCGGGAAAATCTGAAAAAGTAGTGTTTTTGAAAAAAGGATAAAAAACTTGGGACATAAAAGACAGTTTATGCTATACTGTAGAAAAAACAAAATGAGGAGGAAACCTTATGACGGCCCAAACCCAGGAGACCAGGACCATTTATGTGCTACTTACCCGGTCGGAGACCTATTTTTCCCGGTTGATCCATTATTTTACCGCAGGGGAATTTACCCACGCCTCCATTGGGCTGGAGGGGCCGGCGGGAAGCTTTTACAGCTTTGCCCGGAAGTACCCCCGCCTGCCCTTTCCCGGGGGTTTTATGGAAGAGCGGGTGGACCGGGGGTTCTTTTCCCTTCATCCCCACATCCCTTGCTGCCTCTATGAGCTGGAGGTGTCGGAGGAGACCTACCGGTATCTCTACCAAAGACTCCATACCATGTACGCCCAGCGGGAGCGGTATGGCTACAATCTGCTGGGGGTGCTCTCGGCCCTGTTCCGGCTGCCTTTGGCCCGGCAGCACCACAAGTTCTGCTCGGAATTTGTGGCCGAGATGCTTTGGGAGAGCGGGGCGGCGGAGCTGCCCCGGCAGCCCGCCCTCATCCGGCCCATGGATATCTGCGGCCTGGAGGCCCTGCGGCCCATCCACCGGGGAGAGGTGGGGACCCTGGCGGGGGTGGCGGCGTGAGCGAGGACCGGTGTTTTGCGGCCAGCCCTTTTAAGGGGCTGGCCGCTTGTTTTTCAAAAAATCTTAAAACCTTCGTAAGGACATTCCTCCCTTTTGGCTGGTAGGATATGCCTCAGAAAAGGAGGTCATGGCATGGACTATGTGCTGACGGCGGAGGGACTGAGCAAGGAATATAAGGGCTTCCGGGCTTTGGACGGCCTTTCCCTCCATGTGCCCCAGGGGGCTATCTACGGCCTGGTGGGGAGAAACGGGGCGGGCAAGACCACCCTCATCCGCATCATCTGCGGGCTCCAGGAGCCTACGGCGGGGAGTTATACCCTCTACGGAGTCAAAAGCGGCGGCAGGGACTTGGCCCGGGCCCGGCGGCGGATGGGGGCGGTGGTGGAGGCGCCCGCCGTCTACCAGGAGCTAACGGCGGAGGAGAATCTGCAAATACAAATGCGGGTGCTGGGCAGAAGGGACGGGGATATCCCCGGGCTTTTGAAGCTGGTGGGGCTGGAGAATACGGGGAAAAAGAAGGCCAAGAACTTTTCCCTGGGCATGCGCCAGCGGTTGGGCATGGCAGTGGCCCTGGCGGGGGAGCCCGAGTTTCTGGTGCTGGACGAGCCAGTGAACGGCCTGGACCCCCAAGGTATCATCGAGACCCGGCGGCTCATCCAGCGGCTGAACCGGGAGCGGGGCATCACCATCCTCATCTCCAGCCACATCCTGGGGGAGCTGGCCCAGGTGGCTACCCATTATGGCTTTATCGACGGCGGCCGGATGGTGGAGGAGACCGAGGCCACCGCCCTGGGGGAGAGCCTGGAGGCGCACTATATGGAGTTGATGGGAGGAGAAGAAAATGGGTGAAGTCATGTCTGCCGGACTGTTTCGGCTCAAGCGGGACAAGGTGTTTTGGGCCTGCATGGTCCTCATGGCGGCCCTGGCGGCGGTGATGATGGCCAACAGCTGCCGGGTGTGCCGGGGCCTGGCGGCCGAGGGGTATTCCGTGGACGTGGGGGCTTATTATTTCCAGCTGGCCCCGGCGGTAGAGCTGTGTATGGGGGTGTTTACCGGGCTCTATTTGGGCACCGACCACAGCGAGGGGGCCCTGCGGAACCGGCTCATCGTGGGCCACAGCCGGAGGGAGGTCTATCTGGCGGGGCTGGGGATGGCCTTTGCCGGGGCCCTCTGCTTCACGGCGGCCTGGCTGCTGGGGGGCGGCGGAGCGGCGCTCCTGCTTGGCTGGGACCTCTGGAGGATGGGGGCGGGGCAGGTGGCCCTATACATCCTGGTGGCGGCGGCCTCCGCCCTGGCCTTGGCTGGGGTGCTGGCAGTTGTGGGGATGATGACAGAGAAAAAGTCCACGGCGGCGGTGGCCTCTATCCTGATGGTGCTGGCTCTTCTGGCGGTGGCCACCTGGATCAACGCCCAGCTCTCCGAGCCCGAGATGAACAGCGGCTTTATCATCACTGTGGCCGGGATGGAGCTGGCGGAGCCCACCCCCAACCCCCGGTATGTCAGCGGGGCTCTGCGGCGGCTCTATGAGCTACTGCTGGAGATCTTGCCTTCGGGACAGACGGTGCTGCTGGCCGAGGGGGCGGTGGCCCGGCCCGGGCTGCAACTGGGGGCATCCCTAATTATTGCGGTGTTCAGCGGGGCCGCGGGCATGGCCCTGTTTGAGAAAAAGGACCTGAAATAGACACTTTTTGAAAAATTTCATGGGAAACCCTTCAAAGTGTGGTGAAAGTGTGCTATGCTATAGATAGCATACAAAAGACGGGCAAGTGTTGAGAAAGGAAGGGAGACCCATGGAAGAGAGAAAGACGGTGCTGCTGATGGCCGAGACGGGGGCGGACATTCCCCGGGAGGCGGCGGAGCGGTACAACATCCAGATCGTGCCTATGCACATCACCTTTGGGGAGGAGACTAGGGACGACGGTACTTTTCCATCGGAGGAGATCTGTGCCTACTATGAGCGCACCGGGATCCTGCCCAAGACCAGCGGCAGCGTGCCCGAGGATTTTGCCAAGGCCTTTGACCTGGCTCGCGAAAGGTGGCCCCAGGCCCACATCCTCCACCTGGCCTATTCGGCGGCCACCACCTGCTCCTACCAGAGCGCCTTGGTGGCGGCGGAGGGGAGAGACTACATCACCAGCGTGGACACCAAGGTGGCCTGCGCCGGCCAGGGGGCGGTGGTCATGACTCTGGCCCGGCTCATGGAGGAGCACCCGGAGTGGGACCTGGAGCAGATCTTGGCCGCGGCGGGGACCCTCATTGAAAAAGTACGGATGTGCTTTATCCCCGACGATCTGGAATATCTCCGGGCCGGCGGCCGGGTGAGCAACGCAGTGGCCCTGGTGGGCCGGGTGCTGGGCATCCATCCCCTCATCGAGTTCGTGGACGGTAACTTGGTGGCCACGAAGAAGCTCCGGGGGAAGCTCGTCAAGCTGGCCCCCCAGCTGGTACGGGACTACGCCAGGGAGCACGACCTGGACCGGGAGGAGCTGTGGCTCATCTGGACTCCCGGCTTCCCTGTGGAGGTCCGGGCGGCGGTGGAGGCGGCGGCCCGGGAGCTGGGCTTCCGCAAGGTCACCTGGATCAAGAGCGGCGGCGTCATCACCACCCACAGCGGGCCCAGCGCCTTCGGTGTGGTGGGCTTTGCCGGGAAGTAAACAGGGAAAGGCCGGGCGGGATGTATCCGCCTGGTCTTTATCAAAGGGAAAATATTCTTGCAAGGGCAGGCCCCTCGTGATATACTGAAAAGGCCAACAGCGTACGCTGTTTCTTTCCGTATACGGAAAGAAATCATGTTGAAGAAAGAAGGAGTCAAAATGAAACGAAAGGTTTTCTCTTTGGCCCTGGCCTTGACTATGGGGCTGGGGCTGTTGAGCGTCCCGGCCTCAGCGGCGGCAAAGGTTACTGTGGTCAAGCCGGTGGAGGGGTACGAGTCCAGCGCTGCCTATGAGTTCCAAGGTTTCTCCGAGGGCATACTGTCGATGTATCTGGATGTATATCTGGACGCCGATAGCGTTTTCCTTGACAGCAGCGGCAACCCCATCACCGACGAGTACTATGAACGCTATTCCGGCGATGTGATCCCCACATTCTCTGAGGGCCTGATGCGTGTGAAACCAAAGCAGACAAACCATGATACACAACCCGATCCGGGCTGGGGCTACATCGACAAGACCGGCAAAATGGTCATTGCGCCCATGCCCCAATACAGCGCCGTCGGCAACTTCTGTGATGGAGTGGCCCTGGTAAGGGACGGGGAGAG
>CATJWI010000062.1 GCA_949744075.1 uncultured Eubacteriales bacterium
GCCACCGCCAGCCGGGCCAGGGTGGGATACTCCACCATCCGCTCCAGGTCCAGCCGCTTGGGCCCCACCCCTAACTCCGGGTGGAAGAGCATGGGCCGGGTCAGGTCCACCTTGTTCAGCTGCCGGGCAAGGCCCGCCAGAATGACCACAGGGAACTCCAACCCCTTGGACCGGTGGATGCTCATAATGCGTACCCCGCCCCCGGCTCCCCCCACTCCCTGGAGGGCCAGGGTCCTCCCCCGGTCCTCCAGGCGCTGAAGGTGGCTCAAAAAGCCGAACAGGCCCTTGTACCCCGCCTTCTCGAAGTCCCGGGCCAGTTGGGCCAGAAGCAGCAGGTTGGCCCTTCTGGTCTCCCCCTCGTCCATGGCCCCGTATACTCCCAACAGGTTCGTCCGGTCATAGATCCGCCACAGCAGCTTATCACAGCTCTCGTCCCCCGCCCGGCGGCGAAGATCGGAAAGCTCATCCAGAAAAGACTCCGCGTCCGCCCCTCCGTCCCGGGTCAGGGCGGTATAAAAGTCCTCCCCCGCCCCGGCGGCGCGGATCTGGGAGAGCCGGTCCGCCGAAAAGCCGTAGACCGCCGAACGCAGCACGGCGATGAGGGGCACGTCCTGCCTGGGATTATCCACGATCCGCAGCAGGGACAGGGCCACTTGGACCTCGGTGGCGGCGAAAAAGTCCCCGCCTCCGTCGGCCTGCCAGGGGATGTCCTGCTCCCCCAGGGCCCCGGCATAGTGGTGGAGCACCGTATTGGGGGAGCGGAGCAACACCACCACGTCCTGCGCCCGCACCGGCCGGAGCCCCCCCTCCCCGTCGGAGACAGGAAAGCCCTCCTCCAGCAACTGCCGGACCCGCCGGGCCACGAACCGGGCCTCCAACAGGTCCCGGGGGGGCTTGGGCCCCCCGGTCTCCTCCGCCGCCTGGGAACAGTCCAGGGCGTCCAGCTCCACCGCGTAATTCCCCTCCCCCTCCGGGAAGGCCCCCCCGGGGACCAGGGCCTCGGCGTCGCCGTAGGCCATCTCCCCGAATGTCGGGCTCATGATGCTACGGAAAATGTAGTTGACCCCCTCCAGCACCTGGGGCCGGGACCGGAAGTTGCGGGACAGCAGGACCCGCCGGGGCTCCCCCTCCTCCGCCCGGTCCGCCGGCTTATAGGAGAGGTATTTCTTCAAAAAGATGGTGGGGTCGGCCAGCCGGAACCGGTAGATGGACTGCTTCACATCCCCCACCATAAAGAGGTCCCGCCCCTCCCCGGTCAGGGCGTTGAAGATGGCGTTCTGGACGGCGTTGGTGTCCTGGTACTCGTCCACCATCACCTCCTCGTACCGCTCCCCCCAGCGCCGGGCCAGGTCGGTGGGCCGTCCCTCCTCGGTCAGGAGCTGGGCGGTCATGTGCTCCAGGTCGGAGAAGTCCAGCAGCCCCCGGCGGCGCTTCTCGGCGGCATAGGCCCCCTCCAGGTCCCGGACCAGGGCAAAGAGCCCCCGGATGGCGGGGTACACCGCCCCCATGTCCTCCAAAAGCCCGGCGGAGCTGTCTGAAAAGAGGGCGGTGAGCTTCTCCATCCGCTTTTTGCACTGGTCCCGGAGGGTCTTGATCCTCCCCTGGGCCTCGGTGTCCTCCACGTTCCGGGCGGCGCCCAGCCGGGGGAACTCCACCCGGGCCTTGTCCACCGCCCGGTCCCAGCCCTCCCCGGCGGCAGCCGACAGGGCCAATAGGCTGTTCATGGTGGCCTGGAGGCTGGGGCCGTAGGCCTTGGCCAGTGCCTCATCCCCCTGGGCCAATTCCATGAGCCCCAGCATCTTCCCCGCCCAATAGTCCGCCTGGCGGCGGGCGTCGGTGAGCAGTAGCCGCCCCCAGGAGGTCTCCCCCACATCGGCCACCCCGGACAGGTCCATGGCCCTCTCCTGCCCGGCCAGCCAACCCATGGGATCCGGGTGGCTCTGGACCCGGCCCCGGACGTCCAGCACGATCTCCATCAGGCGGCTGTCATCCCGGCCGGAAACGGTGGCATCCAGCAGCCGGGCAAAGTCGCAGCCGGGGGTGATGGTCTCATACCGCTTGTCCAGCACCTGGTCCAGCGCATCGGTGAGCAGCAGAGCCCCCTCGTTCTCGTCGCAGACCCGGAAATCGTGGTCCAGGTCCAACCGGTGCCCCTCCTCCCGGAGGAGCTGGGTGCAGAAGGAGTGGATGGTGGAGATCTGGGCCTGGTATACCAAAGTGGCCTGCCGCCGGAGGTAGGCGTCCCCAGGCCGCCGGGCCAGCCGGTCGGACAGCTCGGAGACGATCCGCCCCCGGAGCTCGGCGGCGGCGGCCTTGGTATAGGTGATGACCAAAAACCGGTCGATGGGCGTCCCGCCCTCCACCCGGTCCAGCAGCCGCTCCACCAGCACCCGGGTCTTCCCGGAGCCGGCGGCGGCGGACACCAGCAGCCCCCCGCCCCGGTTTTCCACGGCGGCGCGCTGCTCCTGGGTCAGTTGAAATGACACAGTGGTCTCACTCCTTTCCCTTTAGCTTCTCCCAGAACTCCTCTGCCCCCAACTTCTCCAGCCACCGCTTTTTATCTCCACCCCTTCCCTCCCGGAATTGGCAGGCGGCGGCGTATTCGCAGTATTGGCAGGCGTTGGACTGGGGCTTCCAGAAGGGGTCGGCGGCAATGTTGCCCGCCGCCAGGTCGGCGGCGATCTCCCTTAGGATCTTTTTCACGTGACGCTCCAGCCTGCCCAGGCGCTCGGCCTGGACCAGGGCCTCCCCCGTGGGCCCCGCCGAGCGCAGACGCACCGGCAGGAAACGAAAGTCCCCCTGGGCGTGCTCCATGGCCTCCAGCACCTCGGGCTGGTCCAGCACAAGGCCGCTGCGGCGTAGCTGCTTGTCCACCGCTTTCTGTCGCTCCTCCTCCCCCATGGCCCGGCTTCCCGCCACCAGGGCCTCCCGGGCCGGGAGGTAGAGCACTCCGGCTGGGACGATCTCCTTTTGGAACAACTCCCGGCCCTCCTCCCCCAGGGTGAAGAGGTAGAGCAGCATCTGCAGCCCCAGGCCGTTGAACACGTCGGTAAAGTTGAAGGACTTCCGCCCCGTCTTGTAATCCACCACCCGCAGGTAGAGCCGGCCATCCTTCTCCCAGCCGTCCACCCGGTCCACAAAGCCGGAGACGGACACGGTGACCCCGTCCACCTCCAGCTCCACCGGGGGCAGGTCCTTCCCGGAGCCAAAGCCCAGCTCGAAGGCCATGGGCACGAAGTCGGACCGGGAGAGCTCCTGGCACACGTTCTCCACCACGGCGTACACCGTCTTCTCCAGGCGGCGGAAGAGGTAGCGGAACCGGGGCGTCTCCCCCGCCAGGCCCCCCAGCTGCTGGTCCACATACTGCCCGATCACCTGGGACACCTGCTCCCGGCTGGGGATCTCCTTCCCCTGCCGCTGACGCAGGATGTGCTCCAGCACATAGTGAACAAAGGTGCCGTACTCAGGGGCCTGAAAGCCCGCGGCCTTCCGGGGCTTGGCCCTCAGGCCGTACTCCATAAAATAGGAGAAGTGGCAGGAGCGATACTTGTCCATCCGGGAGGCGGACATGGGCACCCGCCTTCCGTAGAGGGCCTCCACCGCTGGGCGGGTCAGGCTCCCCCGCTCCAAAGCGGCCGAGCGCTCCATCCGCTCCACCAGGGAGGCATACTCCGGCAGCTTTTTGAGGGCGGCCGCCACCTGGGGAACGCTCCCCGCCGCCTCCAGCGCGGGCCGGGGAGCTGTCAGGCGGAACCCGGTCCCCAGCGCCGCCTCATCCAGCAGGGGCATGTCCGGAAACAGCTGCCGCAACTTCTTTACCAGGAAGGAGGGCCCTCTCTCCTCCCCCGCCGTGCCCGCCGCCGGATAGCTGACGATGAGCCGCTCCCAGGGCAGGGCGCAGGTCTCATATACGATGGTCATCTCCCGCCACAGCTTGTCGGTGAGCCGTGGGGCGGTCTCCAGACCGAAGGAGGCCAGCAGGGACCGGTCCTCGTCCCCCAAAAGCCCCGGGGAGGGGGCGGCCGCCGGCAGCTGGCTGTCGTCGGCTCCCAGCAGGTACAGCACCTTGCAGTGCTTGTGGGCCAACCGGGGCATTTCCCCCGCCGTCACCTGGTCCAGGGACACGGGGATGGCCCCCACCTGATACTGGGACAGCACCAGCTGGAACAGCCGGGTAAACTCCTCCCAGTCCATGGGGGTAGGCCCCAGCAGGTCGGCGCACTGCTCCAGGGCGGAGCAGAGGATGGCCCAGAGCTGCTGATATTCGGCGGCCAAGGCCTCCTCCCCGCCCTGCCGCAGCTCCTGGGCCCGCTGGGTCAGCCGCTGGGCCAGGCCGATCTCCTCCAAAAAGCCGTAGAGGGCCAGGGCCAGCCCCTCCCCCGTCTTCTCTCCTGCCCGGCGCAACCTCTCCAGGGGCCCGGCGACCCGGCGGCGGCGCCCGTCCAGCTCCTCCACCCAATCCCGGTGGGCCTGGGTCCAGTCCAGACCGTAGCCCTCGGGGTGCTTGTCCCAGTCCTTGGTCTGGGTCCAGGCCCCGCCCCGCAGGTCCCATTTCAGCACGTAATTCTCCAGCCGGTCCACTTCATCGGCCGCCGGTCCCGCCAGTCCGGTCTTCAGATACCGGAACATATCCTCATAGCGGTAGCCGTTGGCCACCGCCTCCAGGGCGGCGGTGACCAGGGTCAGGATGGGCTTTTGGAGCACGTCGTCCATCCGGGCCAGGAACACAGGCAGGCCGTACCGGGGGAAGATGAGGCCGATGAGGGGCCCATAGCTCTCCATGCTCCGGGCAGTCACCGCCAG
This sequence comes from uncultured Eubacteriales bacterium, assembly GCA_949744075.1. Lineage (GTDB taxonomy): Bacteria > Bacillota > Clostridia > Oscillospirales > Oscillospiraceae > Vermiculatibacterium. The sequence goes on from CATJWI010000062.1 coordinate 4,804, forward strand.
GTCCCGGTAGCGGTACCCCTCCTGGCGCACCAGCCGGGAAAGCTCCGCCGCCGCCCGCTCCACCTCACTGTAGAGGGAGTCGGCCCGGTAGAGCTCCACCCCCCCAGGCCGGCCGGCCTGGGGAGGGATCACCGGTTGGAACAGGTGCCGCTCTATCTGGATCAGGGCGGGCTTCCGCTCCTGGGCGGCAGCAGTGCAGCGCTCCGCCTGGGCGGGGACCCCCAGTTCCCGGGCCAGAGCCAGCAGCCGCCGGGCGGTGCGGCGGGCGGGGGAAAACACGTCCTCTTCCTCCCCCTCCAATCCGTCGCAGGTGAGGGCCACCGTCACCGAGTGGGCCTGCTTCAAAAGCTGCGCCAGCACCTGCCGCTCCTGGGCGGTGAAGTCGGTGAAGCCGTCGATATAGATATCCCGCCCCTCCGCCCAAGGGTGGGCAGCCAAAGCCTGGGCCAGCCTGGTCAGCCGATCCCGGGGGTCGGCCCCCCGCTGGGCGCAGTAGGCCTCATAGGCCCCGCAGATGAGAGACAGGTCATAAAACCGGTCCCCGGACTCCCCCCCCACGCTCCGGGCCACCTCCAGCAGCTTTTCCGGGGAGATAGCCGCCGATTTGCACTCGTCCACCGTGGCGGCCAGTTGAGACAGGAACTGGGGGCGCCGGGAGGGGCGGGCGTAGGCCCGCAACTGTCCGGCCACCGATTTCAGGGCCACATCCATCAGCAGCAGCCGTCCCCCGGCGTCCAGGGCGGGTTCCGCCAACCCGCCGCAGGCCGAGAAGACCCGGCTGGCCAGCCGGGGAAAGGACAGCACTTCAGCCCGAAGGCTCACCGCGTTCCCTGCCACGGCGCAAAGCCGCCGTTCGGAGTCGTGGGAGTGCTGCTCGGGGACGATCAGCAGCTGCGGCCTGGCAACGTCCTCCGCCGCCATCCTTCTCAGAATGTCGGTCGTCTTCCCCGTATTGGCCCGTCCAAGGATCAGGCGGAGCATAACGTCACCCCCAATGAAAAATAAAAAGCGGTCAACCCCACATCCCCCAGGCCCCCGCCCGGTCTCAGCAAGGGCGGGGGTGAGACAACGAAGGCTCTATAGTGTTCCATCCCACCAGCGAGCGGTGGAGCAAGCAGGCAAGAGGAACCACCAGGTCGAAAAAATGCTCTGAGCCGGCAGGGACCTACCACATTGCCAGGAATGGCACGGATAAAAAGGGATCGCCCAGCAAATTTAGGCTTTCAAGACTTATCGTAAGAAGGACCACAAATAGTTCTATCCCCACGTCCGGGGTAGGACTCCAAAGGGAGGGGCACCCTCCCTTTGGTCGGTAGGAGGAAGTCCAGAGGGAGGGCCATCGAAAGGCCCTCCCTTTGGTGGTTTTCGGTTTATTCCCTCTTAGTGAGCGAAGCGCGCTTAGAGGGAGTTAATACCGCGGAGCAGTTGAGGGTCCGAGCGGCCGCTTTTGGCAGCAAAAGCGGCCGCTCGGGAACCCCAGTTCACAGCGAGAAACCAGGACGGCTAAACGTGGCATCACCCCTGTCCGAACCCCAGCGCCCTCCACTTTCACCGGCACTCCCAGAAAAAAGCGCTATAGCCCGGCAATTCCACCCCACCCCTGAACTCCACCATCTCCCCGGTGATCAGGTCCACCCCCTGTTCACACCCCGGGTCAAACCCCACCCAGCAGCTCTGACTGTCAGCATTCACCGCCACCAACACCCGCTGTCCTTGGCTCTGCCGCTGAAACACCGTCTGCCGGTTGGTGAGCGCCAGCTCCCGGAAATCCCCCCAGCACAAGGCCTCGCTCTCCCGGTGGGCCCTGGCCAGGGCGGCGATCCGGTCGGTCAGGCCGTTCCACTCCGGAGCCTGAAAGGCGGGGCGGAGGCCCTCATCCCCCCAGCCCTTCTCCCCCGTCACACCCCACTCGCTGCCGTA
>CATJWI010000063.1 GCA_949744075.1 uncultured Eubacteriales bacterium
ACATCGGCAAGGTGGGAGTGGAGGTTCCCACTGGTAAAAAGGCTGTAGTACAACACACGACGGTGTTCCTTTAGGTATTTCCTCCGTCGTTCCCCCCATACTCCAATTGGCCGTTCTTCCTGCGGTACAAGGCTTAAATCGGGCAGAAGATAATCGCCTTGCCGGGTGTAGGTGCCGCCCATCTGCTCAAATAATGTTTTCTCCATGTTGTATCCTCCTCACTTAATCCAAACTCTTGCGGCGTTGGTATTACTGAACTCATAGCTACCGTAAGCAAAAGCTGTTCCCAAGTTATACTGCCCGAAAGAAAAATACATCGTGACCGTGTAGCCCGGATTGAGTGCCTGTGCTTCGGCGGCAAGTTGCTCCATCTCTGCGGCGAGCTCCTCAGAGCTAAAGGATTTCCACCATGTTTTGAACTCCTCCATACCAAGTTCCCCGGCGTATGTAGCGGTAAAGATTTTCTCACTGCCGTAATTGGTGACCGGCTTCTCCTTGACCGTCCATGCCGCTGCAAAGCTGTCCGTTGTGGGGCTTGCGTTGTCCTTATTCGGGCTGTTGACCATGGCAATGTTCCGCTGGCTGTCATAGCCCACTTCCAGCCCGTAGGCTTCCGCTAATGCTCTGAGCGGTGCATAAGTCGTGCCGTTGTAAGTGAACACCTCCATGGGATTTCCACTCGCATCCGTTGGTTGGAGCACCTCTCCGTTCACAAGTACCTTGATGGGATACACTGTGATGTTCCAACCGTTCCCTGCGGCAAATGCGGTCACGCCGTACGCCATGATGACTGCCGCTGTCAGCAGCCCTGCCACGAACCCTTGAACTCGTTTCATAAAGAGGCCTCCAATAAGTGTATTTGCCTTTCGACACCTACAGCTTACCAGAGGTCGTTTTTCTTTGCGAATGTGCGGATAAAAATTTGAGTAGAATAGAGAAAGAGCCGAGAAGCACATTTCTGTACTTCTCGGCTCTTTTCGCCTTTGCAATGCCTTGGGGTATATGGTTTTCAGATTACTTCCTTATCCACCCTTGGCAAATGCCGTCCGGGCTTTCTATTTTTTTCTTAGGCATTGTGGGCCTGATGGAATCGGGTCAGAATAGCCGCCGCCTCACTGCGGCTGGTGGTCCCGGTGGGATCCAGCCGGCCGCTCTCCTTGCCCTGGATCAGGCCAGAGGCTACTGCCCAACGGACGCTCTCCACCGCCCAGGCACTGATCTGATCCGTCTCGGCAAAGCCGGCCAGGTCATGGTTCGCGGTCACGTCATATCCCTTCAGGGCAGCGTAGCGGTAAAGGATAGCGGAGAGCTCCTCCCGGGTGATCCGCTTCTCGGGGGCGAAGGTGCCGTCCTCATAGCCCTTCACCACATCATTCTCCGCGGCCCAGGCCACAGCAGCACTGTACCACTCCTCCGCGGGCACGTCGGTAAAGGGAGCCTCCCCGGCCTCGGGGGAGCCCTCGGCCCGGTAGAGCATGGTGACGATCATGCCCCGGGTGGTGTCCCCGTAGGGCTGGAACAGAGTCTCAGTGACCCCTTCCATAATATCATGGTCAAAGACGTATTTTACCGCCTCATAGAACCAATCGGTCTGGGCCACGTCCTCAAAGAGGAAGGGCTTCCCGGACAAAGGAGTCTGCTCCTCGTCGATGTTCTCCACGGGGGGCTGGATGATGCTCTCTCCGCCGGCAGGGCCTCCTCCGGCAGAGTTGCCGGAGCCGCCTCCAGAACCGCCGGTGCTACCTCCGGTGGAACCGCCGCTGGTGGACTGCCGGGTCACAGTGAGCACGCAGATAGCTCTGGCCTCCCCGACCGCGGCGGTAATGTTGGCCGTACCGGCGGCCACGGCGGTGACCAGGCCCTCGGCGTTCACGGTGGCTACCCCCTCATTGTCGGAAGACCAGGTCACCGTCTTGTCCAGGGTCACGTTTTCCGGATGCACTGTGGCAGTCAGCCCCAGCGTACTCCCGGTATTCAGGCTGCCGGTGGTCCGGTCCAGGGTGACCGACAGGGCGGCCTCCAAAACGCCGTAGACGTTGCCGTTGACCACGGGGAGGAAGCCCGGGGCGCAGTGGACTGGGTCCACGGGATGGGCAAAGCTGCCTCCCCGAATGGTCAGCCGGCCTGCTTCGCCGTTCTCCACCTGGGTCTGGAAGGTACCGCCCACCACCTCCGCCATCCCGGCGTTCAGCAGGGCGTACCCGGCTGCGGCGGAGGAGAAGGTCCCGCTCTCTACCCGCAGCTGTCCCAGGTTATAGACCGCTCCCCGGTCAGAGGCGCTGTTGTGGATCCCGCCCGCCCCGGTGATGGTCAGGCTGCCGCCCTCCGCCACGGTGACAGTGTAGTCTGCTTCCTGGCCGGTCACAGTATAGCCGTTCAGGTCCAGAGTGAGCGTCTTGGAAAGGCTCACCGTCTCCTCCACGCTTTTCAGCAGAAGGACCGTCTCCCCATCCTGGGCGGCCTGAATGGCCAACCTCAGGGTGAGATAATTCTTGCCGCCTACCTGGGCCGCGGCGGCGGTCTGGTCGGCCAGGACCTCCCACAGCCCGGCGCCGTTGGGCCCTTCCGCCTTCAGTCCGGGGGCACAGTAGGAGGTCACGTCGTGGGAGAACAGGCCTCCGGCGATGAAGCCGGTATTATTATTGCTTTGGACCGCCCCCGTTCCACCCCGGAGGGTGCCGCCGTTCACCGCCAACTGGGTCCCGCCGGCGCTTTCATCCTGCAGAGCACACTCTTGCGCAGTGATCTCGCCGCCGTTGATGGTCAGGCCGCCGGCATTGCGGACGCCATACTGCCCGTCGCTGGTGTAAATGCCGCCCTCCAGGGTCAGGGTGCCTTTGGCATTGAAAATGGCATAGGGCTTCCCAGCGCCGTTCACACCGCCGGTGGTGGCCTTGATGGTCAGCCCGGCGCCGCCGTTGACCAAATATCCCTTGATCTGCTTCTCCCCCAGGTTCAGAGTCAGATCCTTGCCCTCCGTCAGGAGGGGCTTACCATCCGCTCCTTTATATAGGTCCTTGGCATAGTCCCGAAGCAACACCACCTCGTCCCCCGGCTTAGCCGCCCGAATGGCCGCCGGGAGAGAGGAGTAACAGGCATCGCCGATGGCGGCCTCCGTGTCACCATCGGCCTTGGTCCGGGGCCGGACCAAGAAAGTGCCGCTACTATCCTTCACCAAAAGCACCGTCTCCGGCAGGAGGCCGTTGAGTTCCTTATTATCCTTATTGTAATTGACCAATTCGTTGCCAAAGTGGCCGCCCAAGATCTGGGCGGTGCTGCTGCCGCTACTCTCGATGGTGGCCCGTTTGCCCTGGCCGTCCCGGTCCACCGCGGTAAAGGTCCCGCCGGTGATGACCAGCTCAGAGCCCTGGTTCCACACCGCAGCAGCGTTCCAGGAGGTAAAGCTGCCGCCGCTGATCCGGGCGGCGCCGCCGTTCCACAGGGAAAAGCCCAGATTTTCATGGAAGGCTCCGTCGGAGATCTCCAGGTCTGCCCCGCTCTCATTTTTGATGTTGTTTTTACCGCCGTAGAACTCTCCACCGGTGATGGTCAGCTCTCCCCAGTTGCTGATCAGGGGGGAGTGGAAGCCCCGGTAGCCGTATTCATTGGTTTTAACCCCGCCGGCCTGCTGGACCCGCACGGTACCCCAGATGGTCATATCGCCGTCGTTATAAAGGGTAGCGGCGGAGTTGCCCCCGTCCACGGTACTGTAGCTCTCTCCGCTCAGGGTGCCCTTCTCCAGGCTGCGGTCATAGATGCCGCTGGTCAAAACCACGGAGCCCTCATTATAGACTGCGGACATGCCGTGGCTCTCATTGTCCACGGTGCCGTAGCCCGTGATGGTCAGGGAACCGCCGGGGGCCACGGTGATGGTGTGCTGCCCCGGGGTGTTGGTCAAAGTATGGCCGTTGAGGTTCAGAGTCACATCCCCGGTCACGGTGATGCTCTCGGTATAATCCCGGCCCAGGCGAACCAGGCCACCAGCCTCTACCAGCTCCTGCAGCCCAGGCTCCTCCACCTGGAGGGCAAGGCTCATCAGGGCCAGGTCGGGTTCAATGATCTCGGGAAGAGCCGCCTCGGAAAGGTCCTCCTCCGGCACCTTGATCCCGGGGACCTCTGCCTCCACTACAGGGGGCTCAGGCTGGGGCTCTTCTGGAACCTCTTCCGGCTCTGCCTCTTCTTTGGGCTGAGAGAGCTCCGCCTCCTCAGGGGCGGCACTCTCTTCCTCATCCGGTTCCTCCGGGGTCTTCGGGGCCTCTTCCGGGAACTCTGCAGGCTCCTCCGGGACCTCCGCGGGAACTTCTTCCTCCGGGGCAGGCTCCTCCTCCGGCGTCTGCGTCTCTTCCCCGTCCTGGACAGGCGCAGCGTCCTCCGGTTCCTCCGGGCGCTCCTGCTCCACTACCACTCCGGCAGTCTCCGGAAAGGGTTCCGGGACCACCTCCTCCGCGGCAAAGGCGCCAACGCTCAGCAGACTTGCGGTCATACTCAGGGCCAAAAGAAGGGACAACGCCCGCTTTTTGTTGTATTTCATATTCTCATTCTCCTCTCCTGCCGTCCGGAGGACACCAGTCCTATGGGCACTTTCAAGCTCAGGAAGGTATTCTTTTTCAGTGTATTTAATTATATCAGATACATCAGTTACAAGTAAAGTTTTTTTCTTCAATTCTTATTAAAAAGTTACACAATAAATAGCAACATTTTTTGTGCAAATCTTCCCAAAAGGGGCAAAAAGGCCCGGACGAAGGGCCGTCCGGGCCTTTTCTGATCCTGTGGTAGCAGTCTCATTCCCCCCAGCCAGCCACGCTCACCCCAGAATAGTACCACTCCAGGATCTGCTGGAAGTTCTTCCCTTGCTCCGCCAGGGCCCGGGCGCCGTACTGGCTCATGCCCACCCCGTGCCCGTAGCCCGTGACCCAGAAGGTCACCTCCTCCGCCGAGGCAGCGGCGGCAAAGTGGGCCGAGCGGAGGCCGAAAATGGTCCGCACCCGGCCCCCGGTGACCCGGACGCCGCCGATGGTCACTCCGGTGACCACCCCGGAGCTATCCGATTCCAACTCCCCGAACCAGCGGTCGGGGCTGGCGGAAAAGTCGGCCTCTGGGTAGGCAGCCAGGAACCGCTGGGTGAACTCCTCCGGGGTAAAGGTGACCACAGTGCGCCAGCCGGGGACCTCCTCCCCCTCAGGACTGTCCACCGAAGTCAGGTAGGGCACATCGGTGCCCCAGACCGCCACGGCGTCAGAGGTCTTACCGGCGGCAGAGGAGAAAAACACCGCGTCGATGGCCTGTCCCTCGTAAAGGCAGAGAAGGCCGTCGGTCTCGGACACCGCCGAGGTGATCTTGTCGGCGTAAAAATCCGCCTGGCCTCCCCAGCCGGAGGCGGCCTGCTCCCGGGTCAGATAGGCCTGGCAGCAGGTGTGGTCCGTGCAAACGTCGGCCCCCGGGTGCTTCTCACCCTGGGCGGCCCGTTGGTAGAGGCAGTAGCTGCGGGCCGCCACCGTCTGGGCCTTCAGGGCCTCCAAGGGAAAGGAGGCCGGCATTTCGGCCGCTACCACTCCCCAGAGGTATTCGGCCAGAGTCACCGTCTCCACGCTGCCGTCCCCCTGGAGCAGGCGCAACTCCTGTCCCGCGTCCCAGCCGGGGATGGGCTTTGCCAAGGCGGGCTCTGCCACCACGGGCAGGGTGGCGGTGGGCTGGGGGGCCTCCTCCCGCTGGCCGGGCAGCAGCGCAAGAGGCAGCAGGAACAAAAGTAGCACCAGCACCACCCCCACCGTCACCGCCTGCTGCGGCCAGGTGGGTGCTTTTCGCTTTTCTTGCTTTACCATAGATCCCTTTCCCCCGTTTCCTTCCGCCATATTTTCTTGACCCGTCAAGGAAAATGCGGTACAATACAGTAATTCTACTGAGCAGGGAGGCACCCAATATGCCCATTGACACGGTTTCCGCCGATTTTCTGGAAGAGCTGTGCGGAGAATACTGCAAAAACAACCAGATCGCCCCCTCCGCTTTCCAGCAGTGGGACGTAAAGCGGGGCTTGAGAAACGCCGACGGCACCGGCGTGGTGGCCGGGATCACCGAGATCGCCAATGTCCGGGGCTACTACATCCAGGACGGAGAGCGGATGCCCATGCCGGGCCAGTTGATCTACCGGGGCATCGACCTGGCCGAACTGATCCAGGGCTTTACCTCCGAGGGGCGGTTCGGCTATGCCGAGACGGCCTACCTGCTCCTCCTGGGCGCTCTGCCCACCAAGGAGCAGCTGGCGGGCTTCGAGGCTTTTCTGGAGGCCAATCACGACCTGCCCCCCATGTTCACCGAGGATATGATCCTCAAGGCCCCCAGCCCCGACGTGATGAACAAGCTGGGCCGGGGGGTGCTCACCCTCTACTCCTACGATGATAACCCCGAGGACATGACGCTTTCCAGCGAATTAAGGCGAGCCATGATCCTGATCGCCCGCGCTCCCCAGATCGTGGCCCACTCCTATGCCGCCAAACGGCACTATTTTGACAACGAGAGCCTCTACCTTCACCGGCCCCAGCCGGGGCTGTCCCTGGCGGAAAACTTCCTGTGGGCCGTCCGCCACGACAACCAGTTCACCCCCCAGGAGGCCCGGCTGCTGGATCTGTGCATGGTCCTCCACGCCGAGCACGGCGGCGGCAACAACTCCGCCTTTACCTGCCGGGTGCTGTCCTCCACCGGCACCGACCTCTACTCCGCCATCGCCGCCTCGGTAGGCTCCCTGAAGGGGCCCCGCCATGGCGGAGCCAACAAGATGGTCATGGAGATGTTCCGCGCCATTGAGGACGGGGTGAAGGACTGGGCCGACGAGGAGGAGGTAGCCGCCTTCCTGTCAAAGCTGCTGAGCAGGGAGGCCGGGGACCGGTCCGGGCTCATCTACGGCATGGGCCACGCCATCTATACCGTCTCCGACCCCCGGGCGGTGATCCTGAAGCAGTTTGCCGCCGACCTGGCCGAGAAAAAGGGGATGCTGGACGAGTTCCGGCTCTACGAGGCAGTGGAGCGCCTCACCCCACAGGTCCTGGCCCAGCAGGGGGAACGGAAGGTGGTCTGTGCCAATGTGGACCTGTTCTCCGGCTTTGTCTACAAGATGATGGGCATCCCCACGGAGCTCTATACCCCCCTCTTCGCCATGGCCCGGATGGTGGGCTGGTGCGCCCACCGGATGGAGGAGCTGTTCACCACCGGCGGCCGAATCATACGGCCCGCCTACAAGGCTGTGGCCCCCATGCGGCCCTTTGTGCCCCTGGAGGAGCGGTAAATCATTGCATCGGGAACCGCCTGCCGAAGGCTTCGGCAGGCGGTTTTTTATGCGCTCAGCCAGAAAAGAGTCCGCTCCGAGGCGGACAGGCCCAAGTCCTTTTGAAGGGCCAGAGAAGCGGTGTTGCCCACCTCCACCTGGCCGAAGGCATACTGGCCCCGGTCCAGGGCCAAGCGGATGGCCGCCAGCTCCAGCAGGCGGCCCAGGCCCCGGCGGCGGTACTGGGGAAGCACCTCCAAAAGGCCAATGGAGCCCTCCGGATGGAATCCCACAAAGCCGGCGGGCTCCCCCTCCACAAAGGCTCCCAGCAGGCCCCGGTCCGCCACTCCCTCCAGGTAGGCATCCATGTCTCCGAAGTGCTCTGAGTAATGCTCCGCCGCCCAAGGGGCCCAACTCCGATCCAGTAGCCGCAGTTCTGCTCCTGGCAGCTCCGGGACATGGGGCGGCTCCCGGGCAGGCCAGGCTACTGACCGGACCACCAGCTTCCAGGGCAGGCCAAACCGTTCCTCCAACAGAGGCATGGCCCACATATTATAGCCTGCGATCAGAGTCGCGTCGCCGGGGATCCGCTCCAGCAGAGCCCTGTCCTCCTCCTGAAGGGTAAACAGATAGGCCCCACTGCCCTCGTCCCGGAGGATCAGGCTTCCCTCCGTCGCCGCCAGCACTTGAGCAGAACCCCGGCGCAGGATCTCCAGTAAGTTTACATAATACACTTTATCCTGTTCCAAAAGAGCCTGCACCCTTTGCAGGTCATCCATGCCTTTTTTCCTCCTTGAGGGGCAGCGTGATCACAAATGCGGTATGCCGCCCGGTGCTCTCCGCCCGAATGGTGCCCTTGTGGAGCTCCACGATCTCCTTGGCAATGGCCAGTCCCAGGCCCGCGCCGCCGGTGCGGGTGGAGCGGGCGGCGTCCAGGCGGTAAAATTTCTCGAAGATGTTGGCCAGCTCTCCCTCCGGGATCTCCAGCCCCTCGTTGGAAATGGTAACTATAGCTGTCTCCCCCACCCGCCGGGCGGTAAGGCTCACTGGACCGCCGGGAGAAGAGTAGCTGACGGCGTTGCGCAACACGTTGTCGAAGACCCGGGCCAGCTTGTCCCCCTCCCCCTCCACCACCAGGTGGGGCTCGACATCGGGGACGCACTCTAGGTCCTTGGCAGCAAAGAGGGGGTAAAATTCGTCGGCCAGCTGCTCCAGCAGGAAGGAAATCTGGATGGGCTCATGGACGGTCAGGGTTAGGTCCATGGTGTTGATGTCGAAGAACTCCCCCACCAGCTCCTCCAGCCGCCGGGCCTTGTTCAGGGCGATACCCGTATACTTGGCCCGCTGCTCCTCATTGAGCTTGGGCTCGTCCCAGAGAAGCTCCAGATAGCCCAGCACCGAGGTAAGGGGCGTTTTCAGGTCATGGGCCAAAAAGGCGATGAGCTCCTGCCGGCGGCGCTCCTGCTGCCGGGCTTCCTCCTGCTGCCGGGCCAGGGTCTCCCGGACGGCAGAGAGCTCGCCGCCCACCGTCTTGGCCAGGGACCGGGGCAGCTTCAGCTCCCTCTCCGGCTCCTCCAGGGCGGCACGCAGGTATTTTCCCACCTGACGCAGGCGGAGGGTAGGCAAGGCAAGGAAGATGACTAGGGCGGCCAGCAGAGAGAGGCCGGCGATGGTCAAAAAGAAAATCTTCATGGGGGGCATGGGGGATCGCTCCTTTCCTTGGGGATGGGGACATTATAACACAGAGAGGGGGAAAAGGGAACGGGATGTGGGTGGGTAACATTCAGGGGATCCGGTTTTTGTAGGGGCGCCCCCTTGTGGTCGCCCGGCGGGAGGTGGCAGCAAACTTGCATGGGCCGCCGCCCTCGGCGGCCCATGCAGCGAATTGGTAGGACGTGGTTCGTCGCTTCTCCCTGCCTCCTCCTTGGATAGAACATGCAAAGTGGAGTTGAGGCTACGAAATCTCTATAGTGTTCCATCCTACCAGCGAGCAGTGGAGCGAGCAGGCAAGAGGGAGCACTTGGTCAAAAAAATGCTCTGAGCCGGCAGTTCCCATTCCACATTGCCAGGAATAGCAGGGATACAAAGGGACAGCCCAACAAATTTAGGCTTTTAAAACTGATCGTAAGAAGGACCACGAATAGCAACCCCCATACGTCCGGGGTAGGAATCCAAAGGGAGGGGTACCCTCCCTTTGGTCGTAAGGGCAGGTCCAGGGAGGGGGGATCGAAAGCCCCCTCCCTGGTGGTTTTCGGCTTATTCCCTCGCCCAGCGCAAGCGGGCGATTCGCAGATCAGCGGACTGTCCTCCACCAGAAACACAGACTTCCTGTCCCTCTCACAAAAACAAGGGCGGCATGATAATTATCATGCCGCCCTTGTCTTGTCTCACCTTGGGCTTTATTCCGCTTCCCCTTCCCCAGGCGTCGGCTCCGGCTCTGGGCCGGCGTCTCCGCTCTGGTCGGGCTCGGTGTCCTCCTCATCAGAGGGATTCACCGTCTCGCCACTGTCCACGGGCTTGACCTCCTCCCCGTTGGGGAGTTGGCTGGGATCGCCCTCTTCTACCGGCGCGGTCTCCTCCGGGGGCTGGGGCTCCTCGCCCTCCTCGGAAGCGGGCAGGGGCTCCTCCCAGTTGTTGGAGGCCTCAATGATCTCATAATAGGCCCAGTGGGTGTCGGCCACGTCGTTCCAAACGGTGTAGCCGCTGGCCGCCTGGATGGCTGCCGGGTTGGCGCTCCGGCCCAGGTAGGCGTTGAATACCTTTACCGCCTCGGCCCGGGTGATGCTCTTCTCGGGCAGGAAAGTGCCGTCCTCATAGCCGCCGATCCAGCCGTTGACGTAGGCGGTATAGACCCCGTCAAGGGCCCAGGGGGCGATGGTGTCCACATCGGTGAAGCTGAGCCCCTCGTTGCTCTGGATCCCCGCCATGCGGGAGATCACTACGGCAAACTCCTGGCGGCTGATGGACCGGTCGGGACGGAAAGTCCCGTCCTCATAGCCGCTCAGCAGCCCCTTCTGGATGCAGAAGGCGATCACGTTCTTGGCCCAGTGGCCCTCCAGGTCAGCATAGCCGTCCGCCTCGCCGTACTGCTGCCCGGCATCGTAGCCGTTCAGGTTGGCAATGATGCTGGCAACCGCCGCCCGGGTGATGGCCTCGTCGGGACGGAACTCACCCTCACCGAAGCCGTTGATGTAGCTGGTGCGGTCGTAGTCCACTGGGGGCTGCGGGGTCTCCTCCGGCGCTATGACCTCCTCGGGCTGGAAGACTGCGTAGAAATTCCGGTCCTCCGTGATGGCTGTCACTGTAGGGTCTACCAGGCTGATCTCTCCGGCGGAGGGATCGGTGGCGGACCAGCCGGCGAACCGGTAACCCGGGTTGGGCACCGCGATGGGCAGCGTCTCCGCCGCCGGCGCGGTACCCCAGGACAAGGTCTCAGAAATGGAGTCATAGGTCACGCCGTTGCTGCTGACCAGGTAGGTCACGGTCACCTGCTCCGGCGGCTGGGTCTCCTCGGGGAGCTGCGTCTCCACAGGGGGCTCGGTCTCGGCGGGAGGCTCGGTCTCCACAGGGGGTTCGGTCTCACCGGGCTGGGCCGGCTCGTACACCGCGTAGAAGGTCTTGTCCGCGGTGACGTAGCTGGCCGTCGGGTCCACCGGCGTCACTGTGCCGGTGGCGGGGTCGGTCTCCGACCAGCCCTGGAACTTCCAGCCCTCGTTGGCCACCACCACGGGCATGGCGTCCGGGGTGGGGCTCTCGTACATCTCCACCAGCTCGGTGGTGGCGCTTGCCGTGGTGCCGTTCTCACCGATCACGTAGGTGACTACGACTGTGGGCAGCACGTGACCGTCCTTGTCCACATACACCGCATAGAAGGTGGTGTCCTCCAGCACCGGGCTGGCGGTGGGATCCTCCAGGTCCTCCCGGGTGATCTCGTTCGCCGCCGGGTCCTTCCGGGTCCAGCCCCAGAGGCGGTAGCCGGCCTCGGGGGTGATCTTGGGCAGGCCCGTAGCGGACGGGCTCTCGTACATCTTGACGGTCTCGGTCAGGGCCGCCGTGGTGGTGCCGTGGAGGCCGATGTCGTAGGTGACTACAACGTCAGGCATCACGTACTCGGGGATGGGCTGGAAGACGGGATAGTAGGTCCTGTCCTCCTCCACCCAGTAGGCGGTGGGATCGGGTCTGACCAGGTCCTCCTCGGTGATCTCGTTGGCGCTGGGATCCTTCAGCGTCCAGCCCACCAGGTAGAAGCCCTCGGGCACTGTGAGCTGGGACTGGACCTGCAGCAGCAGCTCCACGGTGGGGCTCTCGTAGATCTTCACCGTCTCGGACACCGGCTCGGCGTCGGGAATCATGTAGGTCACGGTGAAGGTCTTAGCCTCCAGGCCCACGTTCTGGCCGCCGTCGTTCTCGTTGTCGTAGTAACGCCAGGTCTCATCGATATAAGCGGCGTCCCACTGCTCGGGCGGGGTGGCCTTGGTGTTGTCCTGCCAGTGGTAATCGTGGTCGTTAGCCGCCTCGATGACCTCGAAGTAGGCCCAGTGGCTCTTGGCCACGTCGGGCCAGGTCATATACTCCTTGTTCTCCTCTCCGCTGCCGCTGGTGTTGCTGGCGACGCCGGAGTGGACGTACTCGGTCAGGCCCTCCAGGCCCTTGGCGTCAACGCCCCGGCCCAGATAGCCGTTGAAGATCTTCACCGTCTCGGCACGGGTGATGTTCTGCAGCGGCCGGAAGGTGTTGTCCTCATAGCCGTTGACCCAGCCGTTGGACACGTTGGTGTAGACGCCGTTCAGGGCCCAGCTGGCCACGTCGCCGCTGTCAGTGAAGGTCAGGCCCTGGTTGGCCTGGACGCCCGCCAGACGTGCTACGACTGTAGCCAGCTCCTGACGGCTGATGTAGCGGTCGGGACGGAAGGTGCCG